>JAOZQU010000175.1 GCA_029932055.1 Desulfocapsa sp. | reverse complement strand
TCAATAATCAATTGTTAACGACTAATGACTAACGCTTAGCCTGACGGCTATGCCCCCTTACTGGGTATACGTACCACCTGATCCTTAATTAAATGAAGATGGAGAGATGGACATAACCTCAAATTCTCTAGTTCCACCGGGAGTTTTAGCAAGGACGTCATCTCCAACTTCTTTTCCAAGGATGCCTCTGCCAAGAGGAGAAAAGACTGATATTGATCCTTTCTTGACATCAGCTTCCTCCGATCCTAATAACTGGTAGGAAACTTCCTCATCTGTATCCAGGTCAAGTAACTCAACCACAGTTCCAAATACTGCCCGGGAACAATCAACGTTTGTGCAGTCTATAATTTCCGCTCTACCGAGTTTATCTTTCAGATCCATAATACGTGCTTCGATAAGCCCCTGACGTTCCTTGGCAGCATGATATTCCGCATTTTCTTTTAGATCGCCATGTTCTCTGGCAATTCCAATAGCTTTAGACACCTCGTGCCTTTCCACACGCTCAAGATTATTCAGCTCTTCCTTTAATTTCAGATGCCCTGATTTGGACATCGGTACACGCTCAACCATTCATTCCTCCAGATAAAAAAACAAAATCCTGCAAAGGGACAACTTTACAGGATAACACTTACAATTGCCTACCAGCGATAAATAACAGAAAATAAAAAGTTTAGTTCTTTCTGATTTTCTCCAGTGGTAAATTCCAGATTACTATTTAATAAAAAATGACGACTCATTTCAAGGAAAATCTCTGCTTTTACCTCATGATTATCATAGCCACCTATTTCATAGCCCAGGGAATACTCAAGTGAATAATAACTTGGAGCTCCTCGGCCAAGAATATTTTCAGCCAATTGATGCTCAAAAGAGATTGTGAACAAATTCTGCCAATATTCTTTTGGACTCCAGTAAGGATGATCAGCAGGATCAAAACCTGATGCATACGAATAATCTCTTGTTCCGTTTACATCATCATTATGGGCGTACTCGTATCCATATCTCAACATTAACAAAGTTGGTTCACTATGAAGAATATATGAAGACCAGAATTCATACCTGTTTTGATGGTTTCCATCAGAATATTCAGTAAAAAGATATTCACCACCACCAAAAAGGCGAGGCAGGAAATCAATACTGATTCCAGCCTGGTATTCTTTTTTGCTAATGCCTTCTTTCAAAGATTCAACAGTATCATCAACAACATCTTCAGAAAGCCCCAGATACCCCTTTACCACATCCCCTATCCTGCCATTAACCCCAAAATTATAAAGAAATATACTTCCAGCCTCACCGTCTGCAAAACTTTCGCCGACCCCAAAAAGAAAATCAAGATCATAAACCGGACTCCAAGTCAGTTCCGCCTGCAGACGATTATACCAGAGATCTTGTTCAACCTCCTCGGATTTACTGTAAATACGGCGTGCATCAAAAAGAAATTCATGCTTCAGACTTGGCATAAACCAAGCTTGCAGACCGCCGGTACGTTGATTATTATCATAGTAATCATCTCTACCTGTTTTTTCATCAATTGCAACAAAAGGGATGACTCTTGGCTGCCTTTTGAAGCTGTTACGCTGGATAGCCTCATCAAGATCAGGATATCCGGGGCTTTCTTGTTTGATAATTTCATACAATGCAGCTTCTTTTCCTGAAAATCCCAAGCGGCTGTATACACCTGCCAAATCAAAAAGACTCTCTGGGGATGACTCTTTGTTGAGAAGTTTTTGGTATTCTTTCATTGCCTGGTAATAGTTGCCATCCGACATGGCTTCACGTACAGACAACTCACCGCTGACAACCTGTTGCCAGCGATAAGATGCATACAGTTCTGCAGCAACAGATACAACAGGCCTGTCAATATTCTCTCTAGTAAAATCAGGACTCATCACCACAGACAACCTGTCAGGCTCAGCCGGAGTTGTAAAAGTAATAACATTAAGAAATGATCTCTCAGGAGGTGGCAGAGTTAATGAAATATTTTCTTCCTCCAGTTTTTTGGAGAATTCATGATCAACAGGCGGTTGCTGAAGCGATCTATAAAGTAACAATGCATCATGCCATCTCCTGGTAGCCCAAAATGTCCTGGCTAAAAGAAGTGTCTGTACGGAATTAAGTGAAGCAATCTCAGGAGGTATTGTTCGCGGGGCAAGAAGGAATTTATCACTTTTCAACTCATGCCACGTCGGTGCTAATTTTTCAATCAGATCGCTGAACTTTGCCATTTTAAATTCTAAATCGTAAATGGCCTGCTCAAAACTCTTTTCCTGAGGAAATTCACGAGTAAGATCATTATAGAGCAACAGAGCCGCATAATCATCACCTGACGCCATCAACAACTGTGCATGGAGCACCTTAGCTCTTAAATCATTCGGCATATGCTGAAGATATTCTTCAGTGTATTGAAGGGCAGTCTTGTGATCTCCGTACTCCTCGTAAAGAAGGGCATAGTCAACTAACTGGCCCGAATTATTTTTTTCTTGAACAAAACAATGAAATGAGTTGATATCCCCGGTAAGACCTCTATGGATAAGTTCTTCCAGAGTGCGCAATGCAGGATTGTCAGGAGACTCTGAAATAATCGAATCAAGAACGTTTTTTGCTTCACTGTACTCTTCATCGCTGTTGTAAAAATCAGCAAGCATTATTTTTAATTGAAAACATTGTTCCTGATTGTCAGAACAGGAAAACACATCTTCGGCAAGATAATCTTCGACCATTGCAATGGCCACACTAACCTGGCCGGACTCTGCATAAATTTGAATTTTCCGGATAAAATGGTCATACAATTCCACCGAATATTCATGCACTAAAACCTCATACCATTTCCATGCCCTATTCCAGTCTTTGTCAAGTAGAGTTGTCTGGATCAGTTGGTAAACAAGCTCATCTCTAACACCTTCTTCTATCAACAGAGTTCGTAACTGCTGTTCTGCCTCAAAAAACTTTTTTTGAAGCTGCAGTGTTTTTATGATCTGCTGTTTGACAAAATAACGTTCTTCTTTTGAAAATTTACAGGTGCTGAGAAGTTCACGATAAAAATTACCGGCAGTGGAATAAAATCGATTATAAAGAAGCCCTTCACCATAGAGAAGGCTACCCTGTTGATAAACAGGCCGATTCTTGGATTTGTCCGGCAACAGTGTATAGTAATAGTGAAGCTCATGGACAAGTCCAAGTTCTGCGGCAAGTTTCATGCTGTTAAAAAGCACAGGATAATCATCAAAATTACTCTGCAGATACTGTTTGTAATAGCCAAGTGCATTAGCTTGCCGCCCTCGTTTCTCTTCAATTTCAGCCCGAAGAAAAAAATACTCTTTGCCGGATTGTTTTTCTGTCGACAATGAATCTAGTGCATCAGTACATGCTGCCAAATCACCACGGCTGAAATATAACTGTGCCAGCGTAAACAGTATCTTCTGATCAGCAGGATTATGAGTGTGAATAATTTCAAGTACTTCCAGAAGTTCTTCTTCCTTCCCTAAAGACTCCAATTGTTCTGCCATGGAATAGTAAACCGCTAAACGATCAGGAATAACTTTGGCCAAATCCCGCCAGAGTGTCCAGGCGCCTTCATTCTCAACAATAATCAAGAGGTCATTGGCAAGCACAGCCTGGATCCGTTTTATCTCAGACAATACTTTCCTGTCTCCGAGTTTCCTTTTCCGATACTCTTCGTAATAATAAAGGGCTTTGTCAGGGCGCCCCTCCTGATAAAGATAAAGCTTCCCTGTCTGCAAAAAAATTTCAGGACTATCTTCTCCATGGGCGATTCGTACAAGAAAATGGGGTAGTGCCTTTTGTTCCTGCCCGTTTTCAAGATAATACCTGGAAAGCTTTTTATGAAAAGGAAGATAAAAAGGATGTATGGCAAGATAACCCTGCCAGCATCGAACCGCCATTTCCTTGTCCCCTGAGAATTCAAATAATGGCTCTGCTGCCAAAAAATCATGATCTGTGCCTTCAAATTCAGTGAAAAGGGTTTGGTAATAATTGCGGGCTTTACTGGTAAATCCGAGTTGCAGGCTGTTTTGAGCAAGTCTGCGGAGGAAGTCTTCCTGATGTGGAACGAGAAGATAAAGTTGTTCCATTAAGGGATAGGCCATTTCCTTGCGTTCAAGTTTCTGCAATGAAACAATATGCCCTTTGAGCGCTTCAACAGCCCATGGACCATCAGGAGACATGGTATATACCTGTCCCATATATTTTGCTGCACGCTGGTAACGTTTCAGGGCAAGAGCACTTCGTCCCACGTAGAACTGATATTCAAGTGATTCTGGCTCTATTTCAAGAAGTTTTTGAAGGACAACCCACGCATCCTGCCATTGCTTAAGCTCCATGAGAACAATGACATATTCCCGTTGAGCTTCCTCTATCATAGATTTTGTTTTAAAAACTTCTCGATACACGTCAGCTGCTTCCTGATACTCTCCCTTTCTGGTTAAAACCCTTGCCTTTTCCCAGAGAACCATCCATGCAGGCTGAGATTGAGAACCTTTCAGGATAATTGCAGGATTTGAATCACCAGGTATGGATGCAGCACAAGCACACGTGACAAAAACGGAAGAGGAGGGAAAAAAGAAAAAAAACAACAGAAGAAAGGGCAGAAGAAAACTGCAGTAAGCGTATGAAATAAATTTATTTTGCATCAGAACATTATGATTTTACAAAAGATCGGTTCAACGTTTGTAAAATGCAACGATTTGCTCAACAACATACTCCTGCATCTCTATAGTGAGCTCAGGATAGACAGGCAGTGCAATGGTAGTGCGTGCAGCCTGCTCTGCGTGTGGTAAAGAAGGCGTGTCAATTATTCCTTGTAGACATTCCTGTTCATGAAGACAGAGGGGATAATAGATCTCACATCCGATATTCTGAGAACGCAGCCAGTCAATCAGGCTATCTCGATCATCCACCCTGAGTACATACTGATTATAAATATGATAATTTTTCGTTGTTTCGGATGCTTCGGCCTGTTTCTTATAAACAGCAACAGGTAATTTTACTTTCAAATCCTGTACAAGGGTAGATTCGGAGAACAGCTTGTTATAGTACGCTGCATTATTTCTTCTGGCAGCATGCCATTTCTCAAGATGTTGCAGTTTAATGCGAAGGACAGTTGCCTGGATCGGGTCAAGTCGAAAGTTGCCGCCAATTTCTGCATGATAATATTTCGGTTTTGCTCCATGATTGCGAAGTATTCGAATCTGCTCGCCAAAGTCCGTATCATTGCTGACAACCATACCTCCATCCCCTATTCCCCCAAGATTTTTGCTGGGGAAAAAGGAAAAACATCCTGCCAGACCCATGGTTCCGCTTTTCTTCCAATTGCCTGCACCATCTGGACATTCGGAACCAATTGCCTGGGCAGCATCTTCTATAACCGGTATAGCATACTCATTGGCAAGAGTCATGATGGCAGCCATATCAGCACATTGCCCATAAAGATGCACAGGTATGATTGCCTTTATTGTTTTGCCTTTGTCATTTTCGAGAACCTTTGCCATTTCCTTTGGATCAATATTGAAAGAAACAGGATCGATATCAGCAAAAACCGGTTCAGCACCACAACGAAGAATAACTCCCATGGTCGCAAAAAAAGAATATGCTGTGGTAAGAACTCGATCACCGGGCCCTATCCCTAATGCCATCAGCGAAACGAGAAGCGCATCAGTCCCACTGGAAACACCAACACCGCAGGCTCCGTTACAATACAATGCCACTTCCTCTTCCAGACCCACAACTTCAGGCCCCAGTATATACGTTGTTGAATCAACGACTCTTGTTACTGCACGTACAATTTCTTCACGTAATGGCTGCAGCTGACTTTGTAAATCTAATAATGGGATCTTCATACTTTTTGTACCATCCGTTTTCCGTCAAAAAAATCAACAATATCCGGCATTTCAACTTCGAGATATTTTTTCATCTTCTTTAATAAATTCACTTCTATCTGACGAACCCTTTCTCTTGAAATACCAAAGCGATCCGCAATGGTCTGCAGAGTAAGTGGCTCATCGGTGAGCAACCTCTCCTCAAGAATCATTCGCTCTTTATCATTCAATTTTCTTTTAAGAACCGTCAACAGGTCAGAAAGGCGATCTTTCATCTCCTCACCAGCTACAATATCTTCAATTGCCGGCCCATCGGATGGAATAAAACTTTTCTGTTCATCTTCTGAGTCTGCCCGTACAGGACTTTCCAGTGAAACATCCCAACTGTCCATCCTTTGACTCATTTCAATAACTTCACTTTCCTTGACGTTAAGCCTTTCAGCAAGAAGTTTCACTTCAGGCTTGAACCCCTGTGCTTCCAACAGTTTTTTTTCTTTGTTAAGGGAGAAAAAAAGTTTTCTTTGTGCCTGGGTAGTTCCTATTTTAACAAGTCTCCAGTTATCCATTATAAATTTCAGGATATAAGCACGAATCCAATAGGCGGCATAATAGGAAAATTTCACACCACGGTATGGATCAAATTTTTTAGTGGCTTGAACAAGTCCTACATTTCCTTCCTGAATCAGATCCATAAAATTCTGCATCCAATATTTCTGAAAATCCATTGCAACTTTGACAACAAGACGAAGGTTTGCGGAAACCAGTCTATACGCAGCATCCCGATCCCCTTCCTCACGAAACCGAATAGCAAGTTCATTGGTTTCGTCACGACTGAGTAATTCATACTGACTGATTTCCTGAAGGTAACGATGCAGTGCAGGATTACTTACTGTTGGAAGATTTACGTCATCGGACAGAGCAACCAGAGGATGCTCCTGAGGTTCATGTTTTTTAGCTTTTTTGATATTTTTCTTTTTTTTTGTCGTTTTTTTTGAGGTCATATCCTCTATCTCATATTCACACAGGAGGCTGTGATCACGTGCATAACATTGTATGTTTTCTCTAAAGAATTTTATATTATTACTACTGATACAGGAAAAGGCAATCAATATATAGGGTGGTGAGACATACTCTTTTGAGTTAACTTGTGACTTTTCAAGTAATTAAGCAATATCTCTCTTTTCAAGAACACCTACCACGACTCTATCACATTCGTTGTAGTGAACAAAATTCTATTTTATTGTTTTCCTATTTATGCTAAAAGGCATGATTTTCTGCCATTATCTATCTCATTTGAATATACTTTTCGTAACTATTCAGGAGCCTGCACCCCAAGGGCACTTCCTCTGGGGCGCCTGCACAGATATGGGGCGTTCCTAAACAGTTACAGGACAGTGGTTAGGCAAATTACCAGCTATTACCTGAAGTAGTTACAATTTTTCTTTACTCTGTACACATTATGAAAAACATACGAAACTTTTCTATCATTGCCCATATTGATCACGGAAAATCCACCCTCGCAGATCGCATGATCCAGCTCTGTGAACAGGTAACTGACCGTGACTTTCACGATCAGTTACTTGATAACATGGACATAGAAAAGGAACGAGGGATCACAATCAAAAGCCAGAC
>JAOZQU010000174.1 GCA_029932055.1 Desulfocapsa sp. | reverse complement strand
ATCTTGCAAATATAAGCAGCATAGCCGAAAACCATGAAATCTATTCAAGACTAAACAGTCATATTGCCGAAAATGAATATGATGAAACTGTTGCCAGCAACGGTGGTGGTGCATCTTATGTCTGGATAGGTGCAAATGATCTGGCAGCAGAAAACAGCTGGATATGGGAAAATAACAATGCCCAGTTCTGGAATGGAACAATGGCCGGTAATTCGGTTGGTGGACGGTACAACAACTGGGGCCGTGACACAACTCAGGTACAGTATGAACCGGATAATGCCAGCAATCAGGATGCTGCTGCCATGGCTATAAACGAATGGCCAATAAACGTGGGAAATCTTGGCCAGACTTCACAATGGAACGATCTGATTGCCACTGATCCACTTTATTATATTATTGAATACGAGAATTAGCGTTTCCTTGAATACAATCACCAAGGTAGTCCAATGAAAAAACAGTGCCCACAGACAATTATCCAATACCTGGCATTTTTCCTGATCACAATGTACTGCATACCGGCAAACGCTGATGTGTGGAAAAGCAGGGAAGCTGTTTACCTGATTCTTTTTGGTAACTCTGCACCCACTACTGCCAGACCCGTATATAAAGATCCTGCCAATATCCCGGAATTAACCGGTGATGCCTTCGGAGCCATGGGAGAACATCCGGTAAAGATTCTTTCCATCGACAACCCTGGATATCCGGATGAAATCACCAATATGAAGGCCAGTGCACACAATGAGTATTACTCAAACGATGAAGAATCCATAAGGCTGAAAGTGGATCTCTTTCATCCGGCAGATATCAATACTGCAAGACCCACGATTTTCTTCATATCAGGATATCGACAATACCATTCCGAACAATATTATAACCTGTTCTATTTTGTCGCCAGCCACGGCTATAATGCTGTTTTTGTCTCTTACCAGGAGCAACGTGCAGGTGATGAAGGCCATATAAAAAACATACTGACACAGCTTGCTGCCGACCCGCTTTTCTCAGGAAAAATTGATACCTCAAAAGTCGCCTTTATGGGACACTCGCTTGCAGGAGGGCTGCTCCTTCACCTGGCAAACGAACTTCCTGCCTGGGGAAATGATGGTCGTTTTATTTTTACCCTGGCAGGATGGTTTGCCTACTTCCAGGACACAAAACCTTACACCATACCTGCAAACACCAGCCTCATCGTACAAACCTATAACGAAGAATTAAACGACAGGCCAAGCAGCTTTGACACAGACCCAAGATTCAGCATTGATTATCTCACAAACACAACAATCCCTAACAGTGAGAAAACATATCTCTACCTACCGGGTGATGCCGAACATCCGTCAAACCACAGTACACCCAAAAGTAAATACAACCTGCATGGGAATAAACATTTTTATTTTGACGCATTGCAGCAGATTGGAATCTTCAGGCCGCTGCAATCCATAATGCGCTATTCCTTTGATGAGGATACAATCAACAAGGAGATTGGCCTTCCTGAAACCAGCGCACTCATGCGCTCAAGCAATGGTATCGAGTTTTATTCCGGCGATAATCCTTATGTTGATCTTGGTATGAAGGATTCCCCCTACTACAACTCAGACGAGTATGCTTATCCTTACAATGGTGTTACCATCGCAAACAACAAGATGGTTTATGATGTCGGTGAAGATATCATAATTCATCTTGAAAAGATGAAAGGACATGAAGAGGACTGGGTGGGGATTGTCCCAGCAGGAGAAAGCATTGAGTGGGAAAATCAAATCGCCTGGGAATGGACTGGAGAAATTGTTAACGGCAACGTAGTATTAAATGATGACCTTCCTGCCGGCGATTATGAAGCTGGTGCATTTTTTGAAAACTCTCCGACAATGCTTGAGGCTAAAGTTGCCTTTTCCATAAGCAATTAAAATAAACCCTATTGAGCAACTTACTGAAACCAGATCTTGCCTCTTCTATTTTTACTTCAAGCATAGCTCCTCCTAAAAAAACACCGACAACAATGATGGCGTCGTAAACAGGTCTCGGCTCCGTCATTCCCGCGGAGGCGGGAATCCAGGACGTGTTGAAATGACAGGATTCCCGCCTTCGCGGGAATGACGGGATAGCGAAAAATTTGAGTTTTCACGAGTCCATCAACAATGAGTACACGCAAAAAACACTCATTGGGCGGGAAAAATCAAGCCATTGCCATTACAGCCTACACAACCCATTAAGAACATCCATGACCGCCAGATTCGCATCAAGTGCCATAATGCCAACAGGACTGAAAGTAGACAAAATACCGGTTCAACGGTATGGCGTTTTCCTCCCCTTACGACCATATTATAAAGATTATTTTTATTACACAGAGGCGTATTCCGTCTCATTTATAGTTATTTAAGGAGGTTAATGCCATGGCGGATGACAGCAATCCAATACCTGTGCAGCAGGAGTGCCCTGGAGGGTGTTGCAAAAAAGATGTGTCTGAATCACGTCGCACACTCATGCGGAGGCTTGGCTGGGGAGCTTTTTTCACTACCCTGGCAGTATCTGCTGCAGGAACTCTTCGTTTTTTCTTCCCCCGGGTTCTTTTTGAACCCCCCACCACATTCAAAATCGGCACCCTGGAAAACTATCCGCAGGGAACAGCTGACAAATATGGTGTGGTTTCTGTTTCCGAACAGTTCATGGAGGCTCAAAGGGTCTGGATTGTCCGGGAATCTGATAAAATCTATGCAATTTTTGGAAAATGTACACACTTGGGCTGCACCCCGAAGTGGTTTCCCGATGATCGCCAGTACAAATGTCCATGCCATGGCTCCCAGTACTACTCAAATGGGGAAAATTTTGCAGGACCTGCGCCCCGTCCCATGGACAGATATGCAATCACCAAGCTTGAAGACGGTCGAATCATGGTCGACAAATCAGTCCTTTTTACCGTTACCCAATTTGATGACCCCCGCTGCTTCCTGGAAGCCTGAGGTATTAATGCATGAGTAAAAAAAGAGTCTTACAGAAAAAATCATGGCAACCCAGATCTGGAAATCGATCTTTCGCCATGACTTTGAAGATACTCCTGCCAATCGCGGCAAAGTAATTCGCAGCAACGTTTTTCTCCATCTTCATCCCTTGCGTATTCCCAAGCATGCGATGAAAATTCGCTTTACCTGGTGCATGGGTGGCATCACCTTCTTTGCCTTTCTGGTTGAATGTATCACCGGAATTCTTCTGATGTTTTATTACCACCCTGTAATAGAGTATGCCTACATGGACATGAAGTACCTTCAGTTTGACGTTCCCTTTGGTCAGATCCTGCGCAATATCCACCGCTGGGGCGCTCACCTCATGGTCATGACTGTAATGCTCCATATGCTTCGAGTCTTTCTCACTTCCTCCTACAAACCTCCCCGGGAATTCAACTGGGTGATCGGGGTGCTCCTTCTTACCCTCACTCTCCTTATGTCCTTTACCGGCTATCTCCTTCCCTGGGATCAGCTGGCATACTGGGCCATTACAGTTGGTACCAATATGGGCGCAGCCACTCCCTTTATCGGGGTGGAAGGGCCGTTTTCCCTGGTGGATAAATTTACAGATGTCCGGTTTGTTCTGCTTGGTGGAACCACGGTTGGAGCAAACGCCCTGCTCAGATTCTATGTAGCTCATGTCATTGCTATCCCGGCAGTGGTTTTCGTTGGATGTGCCATTCATTTCTGGAGAATCAGAAAAGACGGCGGTATTTCACGACCCTTATAAGCAACTCAATCGATCGAGGATCAGCAATGGCAGAGGAAACAACAGCAGTACAAACAAAGACAGCACCTCAAAAAAAGAAAAAAGAGAAAAATCCCCATGTGTGGCCGGAGCTTCCCTTCAAGGAGCTGATGTGTGCAGTGCTTGTCATGATCGTGCTCATTGTCTGGGCACTGTGGCTCGACGCACCCCTTGGTGAGATTGCAACCCCGTCACGCACCGAGAATCCTGCAAAGGCTCCCTGGTACTTTATCGGGCTCCAGGAGATTCTGGTCTATTTTGATCCCTGGTACTCCGGCGTGATCATGCCCTCCATCATCATGGTCGGACTCATGGCCATCCCCTATCTTGACACCAACCCGAAAGGTGTTGGCGAGTATAACTTTTCTTCCCGTAAATTTGCCGTAATCAATTTTCTCATCGGCTACTTCATGTGGATGTTTGCCATTGTTGTCGGTCAGTTCATGCGGGGACCAAGCTGGCTCTTCTTCTGGCCCTGGGAAGTCTGGGATGACACCGTTCATCACGAAGAAGTTCTCCTGACAAATATTGACAATAATCTGAGCCTCATATGTCTTGGTATCTACTTTGCCCTGGGCTTTCTCCTGCCGAAATTGTTCAGGATGAAATGGGCAAAGAACCTGGATTTCATGCGTTACTCCATTGTTGTCACCCTCATGCTTCTCATGTACATGGTTCCTGTCAAGGTCGTTCTCAGGCAGATTTTTCATGTTCGCTACCTGATCACCACTCCCTGGTTTAACATCTAACTGAGCTGACTATGAAACTTTCTTTCAAAGATACCAAGTTACTTCTGATCTGTTCCGTTGTTCTTTTACTCCTTACAGCAGGTATGTTTCTCATTGAATTTGAAACAGACAGGCCATGGAAAGGGATTCAACGTGATTTCGTTGAACTCGATAAAGAACTTACCAGGAAAGCTCTGGCTGACAGTCAAAGTCTTGCTGACGGCGCAAAAAAAGATGAAAAAATCGCCATCCTTGAAAAGCGTGCCGCAACCCTTGATGCTGCCTATCCAACCATCAGGCAGACCTGGCTGACCCATTTTGACACCGCAGACCGCTGCATGACCTGTCACCTTGGAATTGAACTGCCCCGCTTTGCAGATGCGAAACAGCCCTTCACAAGCCATCCAGGTGAGCACATCAATCCTGATCGCCACACTGTGGACAACTTTGGTTGCGTTATCTGCCATGAAGGCCAACCGGTTGGACTTACCGTGGAAGAAGGCCATGGACATAATCATCATAACTGGATGACACCACTGCTTGCAGGGAAACGTACCGAGTCTTCCTGTGAAGCCTGTCACCACATGCGCAGCCAGGTTGCAAAAAATGCAGTGATGGAAGATGCTCCCTCCTTCTCCAAAGGACGAACACTCTATCTGCAAAACAACTGTCTGGGTTGCCATGTTGCAAACGGTTATAAACGGGACGCAGGTATCGGACCAATCCTCACCAAACTTGCTACAAAATCAGATGCCGCCTGGGCAAGGGCCTGGATCAAAAACCCAAAGGCTCATCTGGCAAAAACCGCAATGCCTGATTTTGAACTCGAAGATAAAAAGATAGAGGCAATATCCGCATACCTCTTCTCCCTTGCCAAGCCCGAATCTGCAAATCGTACAGCACGCGCTGGTCTTGCTGACAGCGCCGCTGTCAGCCGGGGAGAAAAAAATCTGACAGACCTTGGCTGCCTGGGTTGTCATTCTGTGGATGGCAAAGATGAAGGCTTTGGCCCTGATCTTTCCCGGGTAGCAGAAAAAGCAAGCCCGGAATGGCTTTATGCCTGGATAACAGACCCTAAAAAGTACTGGCCGGAAACCAATATGCCCAATCTCAGAATACCTGAAAACGATATCCAGGATCTGGTTGCCCACCTCAGCACCTTGAAAAAAGGGGAAGCGATTATTGCTCCCCAGCTGGAAGCCGATCCTGCTCTGGTTGCCAAAGGATTAACACTTGCCAGGGACACCGGCTGTACCGGCTGTCACAATATCGACACATTCCCTCTTGGTTATAATGCCCCCCCCCATGATGGCATTGGCCAAAAACGCGTGGATGAGCTAGTCTTTGGTAATACCAAAATTAATAAAACCCTTGCCGACTGGCTGCAGTTAAAAGTCAAAAACCCAAGAGCCTTTAATACTGAAGCAATACCAACATTAATGCCTAATTTTGGATTGTCGGAAGAAGAGAGCGAAGACCTTCTCACCTTACTCCTCTCCATCCGTAACCGTCACAATATCCCGGCAGGTTTTGTGTATCCTCTGGCTGACACTGACTCAGTAAAGGTTCGCGGAGAGTTACTCATCGAAAAGAATAACTGCCTGGGATGCCATAAAATTGGTGAGCAGGGTGGCACAATTGGCCCGGATCTCAGCTTTCAGGGAGAACGTATCAACCCTGAGTGGATGACTGACTTTCTCATGAATCCTACCAAAATCAGACCGGTTGGTATTGAACCCACCAGGATGCCGACCTTTGGCTTCAGTGAAGAACAGGCCCAGCAACTCACTGCCTATTTTGCCGATGCCTCTAAAGCTTCGTATCCTTATTATCAGCCTGAAAAACAAAAACTCTCAAGCGAAGACATGGACAAAGCCTGGAAAATTTATTTTACGACCTTTTCCTGCCAGTCCTGCCATGCCTGGAATACGAAAGGCGGTATAGTCGGCCCTGATCAAAGCGATCTTGCCAAAAGATTACGCGGCGAGTGGGTAAAAAAATACCTTACAAATCCACAAAAGTTTATCGCTGATGTTCGGATGCCCAACTTTGAAATGTACCCCGACGAACTGGAAGTTCTCAGTAAATTGATCATGACTTTTAATGAAATTCCTGAAGCTGTCTGGGATGCCATCAAAAAAAGATGGGATGATGAACTGCTTGCCAAACAGGCCGCGTCCATGGGAGACGAATAATGACTACCAATATAAAAATAAAAACGACCTGTTTTCTGTTCATAGCTGCACTCATAAGCCTGTGCCTTGCTTTGCCTGTTTCCGGTGAAGAAAAAACTGAGGGAAAAGTGCCTGAAGAAGTACCAGCTAAATATGAAGTGAGCATAGAGCTTGGCCGGAGCACCTATCAGCACTACTGCACGCCCTGCCATGGAGTACAGGGAGATGGTAATGGTTTTAACGCCCTGCATCTTCTGGTGAAGCCGGCGAACCATACAGACTCTAAATTCATGTCTGAGCGCAACGACACAAAACTCTTTGACACCATCAACCTTGGTGGGGTTGAAGTTGCAAAATCCACCCTAATGCCTCCCTGGGGAGCAGCATTAGGTGATGAAAGAATTAAATCACTGATCCTGCATCTACGCGAACTCTGTAAATGTCAGGCGATAAAGAGCTGGTAAAAATGGTGTACGTCACTTTTGTAACAATAAACACTAACCCGGTTCAACCGGAAACAATCAAGTTCACTGGATAAGTGCCTTAGGGCGCTAAACAAACCTGTTTTGGAGGAACAGCGTTTACTGTTTTTTGGGAAGAAGAAATAGGAATACATAGTTAGCCAAACACTTAGGGGGAGGCTTATATGAAATACAAGTTTAAACAGACCCATTCCTTACTGTCCGCTGGTATAGGCGTGTGTGTCTGTATGGCATTCGTTGGAGCGCAGCCTGCAAATGCAGCCAGTGATCCTGCCAATGAATGGAAAAAATGGCAAACCAAATTCAACCATGAAATGGCATCCAAACAGCCTGAAAAAAAGGC
>JAOZQU010000392.1 GCA_029932055.1 Desulfocapsa sp. | reverse complement strand
AGTAAACTGAGCGGGCAAAGTAGTTGTCATCAATCGGACAAGATAAACAACAGGCAATAAAATTACAGAGGTATCTGAAACCTGCGGAAGAGATTAAGCAGTTAAATTGAAGTCCATCAGGAGAAAATATGCCATGAAGAAAATGACTAGATGCACCTTGCGTTGTGGACTGTACATTGTTCTCATCTGCTGTATATGGCCCTTTACCCTTTGGGCCGTTGAAAATTCCGAATGTTTTGACTGTCACAGCGATGAAAGTCTTACCAAGGAAAGCACCAGTAACATATTGCAGGTAGAGATAACAGAGTCTCTTTATGTGGACGAAGAGAAATTTAACCATTCAATTCATAATCTTAACGATATTACATGCGTAGACTGTCACTCTGACATTGAAGAACTTAATTATGATGAAGAGGTGCCCCATGCAATATATTTGCAAGCAGTGGTCTGCGCCTCGTGCCATGAAGAATCTGGGGAAGAATTTAAAAGCAGTGTTCACATGGAAATGCGAAATAAAGGCATAACCATGACCTGCTATGCCTGTCATGGGTATCATTATGTACACCAAATAGAAGGTGCTTCAGTGGCTGAAAGGACAAACAGTGTCTGCTTGAAATGCCATAACCCTTATCAGTATCATGAGTGGTTACCGGCAGGTGATTCACATTTTGCCTTCGTGGAATGTGTGGTCTGTCATGCCCCTGACGTACCACGGCATATTAATCTCAGGTTTTTTGATCTTGTCACAAACAAATTTTATAACGGTGATGACCTGCTTAAAATCCTTGGCATTGATTACGATGAGTTCATGCCGACGTTTGATAAGAATAAAGATGAGATTATTAACTCGGGTGAGTTTGACGACCTTGTCCTCATGCTCAAGCACAAAAAAATTCGCACCATCTTTCATGCAGAACTCGTTGCAGATGTTGACTCCATTGCCCATCAGATACACAGAGGATCTGCACAAAAGACCTGTGGGAATTGTCATGCTGCTGATTCCCCTTACTTTAATGCCGTTTCCATACTTCTGACCATGGATGATGGTACTGTCGAGCGGTATAATGTCGAGCGGTCGGTTCTTGAAAGTTATCATGTAAACCATTTTTACCTCCTCGGTGGTACTCGAATTAAGCTCTTGGATAAGTTAGGACTTCTGATCATTGTTGGCGGAGTATGCGGCGCATTCGGACATTTATCGGTCAGACTTCTAACGAGGCCGATACGTCGGAGAAGAGAAGAGAATGACAAGTAACTTTTAGTGCCTTACTCGTGAAAAGCTGTCAAAAAAAACAAGAAAAGGGAAATTGCATTTAAGGTTAGGAGCTTGAACGTACCACCAAGGCACTTATGCCGGCTTTCCTTACCATTTACCGGTGTCAGTGTAATTCACTCAAAAAGAGGGAAATTCATCATGACTGATAAAAAGTTGATATACATTCATCCTTTACCCGTGCGGATATGGCACTGGGTCAATGCCTTTGGTTTCGTTCTTCTGATTCTTACGGGCTTTCAGGTTCGATATGCTGAAATGTTAAATATAATGTCCCTGAAAGGTGCTATTGATCTTCATAACTACATTGGGTTTGTTGTTATTGCCAATTATTTTATCTGGCTTGTCTATTACTTGGGTTCCGGCAGAGTGAAAATCTACATTCCTGATTTGCGTTACGTAGTAAATTTGGCCGTGCAGCAGATTAAATACTATGGATATGGTGTCTTTGTCGGCGCGCCTAATCCACATGTAATGATCCCGGAAAACAAATTTAACGCCCTGCAACAACAGGCATATCTCGCCATTATGTGTGTTCTTCTTCCAGCTCAAATGATATCTGGTCTTTTTCTTTGGAAGATTAAAGGATATGAGGGATACATTAATCTGCTGGGAGGTATCAAGGTTATCGATACCATTCATGTCCTCTTATTTTTCTTTTTCACCTCGTTTCTATTTATTCATTGTTATCTTGCAACATTAGGACACACGCCACTTGCACACTTTAAAGCCATGTTCACAGGTTATGAGGAACA
>JAOZQU010000391.1 GCA_029932055.1 Desulfocapsa sp. | reverse complement strand
CCCATCTCTGCACGGTCAGGCTGGTTCACATAGGAACTACTATAGTTCTCCAGCCTGCCTGCACAGATATGAGGCGCTCCTAAACAGTTACAGGACAGCGAGTAGGAAAATTACCAGCTATCACCTGAATAGTTCCTAATTATAAAGTGAGAACCTTTTATTTCCCTGTATTTCCCTGTGCTGCATCTTATAAGACAAAACTATAAAGTATAACGAGTTCCATCCAAGAGAACAACAAAAAATATTTCCAAAATTTTCCTGCCCGCCACTATCATTTCAACCTGCTTCTGTCAATTGCTATTGAACAATGTGGTTGAAAACGATATACATCTTGCATATTATAAAGGTATTTGACCCGACAATTCATTTTCAAAAATTATACATAAGGTTTTTTTCATGACTGAGACACGTTTACGATTCCCACCAAGCCCCACCGGATATCTTCACATAGGTGGAGCCAGAACCGCGCTATACAACTGGCTGTACGCAAAAAAAACAGGCGGCAAACTCATCCTTCGTATTGAAGACACTGATGCTGAACGTTCCACAAAGGAATCCATCCAGGGAATTCTTGATGGAATGGAATGGCTGGGGATTGACTGGGATGAAGGCCCCTATTTTCAGACAGACTTTGACGCAGATCATGTGGCAGCAGCAAAAAGACTGCTGACAGAAGGCAAGGCCTATAAATGTTTTTGCACAAAAGAAGAACTCGATGCCAAACGCGAAGCTGCGAAAGCCAATAAGACCACTTACGGTTATGATAGAACCTGTAGAAATTTAAGTGCAGAAGAAATCGCTGAAAAAGAAGCTGCAGGACTTCCCTATGTTGTTCGTTTCAAGGTTCCTGAAAAGGATGGCATGCTGACGTATGACGACAAGGTACTTGGTCAAATTAAATCAAATTACAGTGAGATAGAAGATTTTGTTATTGTCCGTTCAACTGGTAAGCCCCTCTATCTGCTCTGCAACGTTGTGGATGATATCCGGGACAGAATCTCGCATATTATTCGTGGTCAGGATCATATGACCAACACCCTGCGCCAGGTACTTTTATATGAGGCACTGGATGCTCCTATTCCTGTCTTTGCCCATATGCCTCTGACCCTTGACCTAAAAAAGGCAAAAATTTCCAAACGCAGCCACGGCGAGATCGTTGCTGTCCATTTTTACAGAGAGCACGGGTTTATCCCCTGGGCATTCTCAAATTTCCTTGTTTTACTGGGCTGGTCGTCCGGTGATGACACGGAAATTTTCTCAAAAGAAGAGCTGATCCAGGCCTTTAGCCTTGAACGTATCAATAAGTCTAATTCCACCTTTAATTATCGTAAAGGCGATGCTAAATTTTTCACCGACCCCAAGGCCATTGCCATTAATGAGCATTATTTGCGGACCATGCCGATTGAAGAAATTGCACAACTGGTTAAGCCGTTTCTTGAAGCAGAAGACCTTTGGGATAGTGCATATGAAGCAGATAAAAAGGAATGGTTTTTACAGACCCTTGATCTGATAAGAGACCGTTTTCACATCCTTACTGATTTTGCTGCCTTGGGCCGTGCCTATTTTTCAGATGATTTTCCGGTTGAAGCAAAACCACTGAAAAAAAATGTCCTCAAACATGAGGGTCTGAAAGAATGGTTACCCATGCTGGCAGACCGGTATGAAGCATTGGATGATTTCAACCTGGAAACGACTGAACAGACTGCCCGTGATCTTGCAACAGAGCTTGGTATAAAACCGGGTGTTATCATTAATGGTATGCGTACCGTGGTAACCGGTCAGCTGGCCGGCCCCTCCATGTTTGACATTCTAATGACCATTGGCAAAGGAAAAGTAGTTACACGACTACGTAACAGTCCCGAACTTTATCAAGATTAATTGTAACTATTCAGGAGCACCCCATCTCTGCACGGTCAGGCTGGCTCACATAGAAACTACTATAGTTCTCCAGCCCGCACCCCAAGGGCACTTCCTCCGGAGCGCCTGCACAGATATGGGGCGCTCCTAAACAGTTACAAGACAGCAATTAGGCAAATCACCAGCTATCACCTGAA
>JAOZQU010000173.1 GCA_029932055.1 Desulfocapsa sp. | reverse complement strand
AGAGGCCGAGGGATTTTAAGTCCCTTGCGTCTACCAGTTCCGCCATTCGGGCATATTGAATATTTTGTATCTGATTCCTGTTGTTGTCTTAAGATGTGTGAAGTCGATTTTCATTTTTCAGCTGATATCAGTGAAAATATCATAAATTAGTTACCTTATCAACTATTGAAAGACAAGAATGCAAACAAAGTGTGTTTTAATATCTGTGAGGGAGTTTTATTTAAGGATATTGTCTGAAAATAGGTATTTCTACCGATGTAAAATGAATGAGGAGGATGTATATTTATATTTACTTAAGTTAGTGTATTTCAATTTGTTATTCAATTGCAATTAATAAGGGGGGGGGATAATGAAAAAGAAACTTTTTATAGGTTTGGCAGCAGCCTGCTTATTCATTGGTATAGCATCCGTTACCCTGGCAACACCAATACAAGCAGAGGCACCTATGCCTGAACCAGCCATTATGCTCTTTTTTGGTATCGGCTTAATGGGTATCGCAGGATACGGAAAAAAACATACTAAGAAATAGAAATCTACATATTGTAGTCATATTTTTTAAAGGCAGGAGCATTATTGTTCCTGCCTTTTTTTTTGTCTTATACCAACGCCATATTAATTAAATATCCGTTATTCAGCAGGGCAGGATATCTGTTGTAACTTAGCATTGTAATCAAAATTATCATCATGATCAGAAGTATGGCATGCGAGGCAAATGTTTTCGTCCGGCAGCTGCACTAATCTATAGCGTTCAGGGCTGATACTATGGTTCTTTCCTGCACCGTGGCATGATTCACAACCCACGGATTGTAACTCCTCAGGAAAAGACAGGAGTTGTTTCCGGGGTTGTTTTTTGAATGTTGCATTTTGTATATCCAGCGTCAGATGGCAGGGAAGACATTCCAGATTAAGATGTTTTTTTCTTTGCCTAAGGGTTGCATATGCCGCTGCATGCCTGGTGGCTTGCCAGAATTCTGCCTGGGCAGGGTGACAGGCTGAACATACACGGTACCCGGTCATGTGAGCATGGGATGATATTGACCCGTCACTTCTTTTTTTTCTGTTGTTTGCTCTTTCCTTTTGGTGTAACTCGCTTATTTTACTGTTTAGCTTGTTTAGTTCTTCGATGGTGGGCTGGTCATCGCCCATGCTTTTTTTCAGCCCTATGAAACGATATGTGTACTGATCGTTAGCGATTTCCCCTGTTTTTTCTTTAGCAATGGCCTTTTTTAGAGAGTCAATTTGACTATCGAGTTTCTTCTTCTCACTACTTAAGCGGGTAATAGTTTTTTTATATTTCTCCTCATTTTCAGCAACTGTTGTTTTTTTCTGTAACCGTCGAAGCTGCCAATTGAGAGAACCCAGTTTGTTCTGCAAACCGGCAAGTTGCTTTGCACTGTTTTGCCCCCAACGTCTATCTTTCCCGAGAGTGATCTCGAGTAGTCCCTGGTATTTCCCCTGTTTTGCCGTTTGGGTGAGAAGGCAACCATTCAGTAATTGCGGGGAAACATTTCCTTTGCGTTGGTCGGTGCTGATAAGGAGATGAATTTCAGGATATTGTTTTGTGATTTGACTGTTTTCTTCATGGTTGAGACTGGAGAGTAAAACGATGAATGGATCTTTTTTGACCTTCCTGATTTGAGCAAGCAGTTCCGGGAGTATTGTCTGCCATTTGTTTATTTGAATGCCGGGCACCATTTTGCGGGGGGCTGCAGTTAGTGCAGTGATCACTATCTCGGTGTTTTGTGTTTTTTTGCTGATCCACTGCTTAAACAATGGGTTTCCAGTGTCATCCATGATATTGGCTGAAATCCATGGGAAGCCATTGTCAGTGCTGTCACGTAGAAGTTTTATCCCTCCACTTAAGTCTAAAGGGCCGACCCCCACACCATCATATCCAAGTTTTTGATAGATTTTGATAATGCTTTTTGCTGTGAGTCGTTCCTGGCTCACTCCATCAGTAATTGAATCTCGTTTAAAGAGGAGGTTGCCGGAATCAATGAGAAGTTTTTGCTGCTCATTTTGTTCGCTGAGAGTTTGAAGCTGGAATGCTTTTTTGGACAGACCGCCCAACTGGCTGGATTTTCAACCACAGGGTTCTGTTTCACCCTGAACATTTCCTGAGAAAAAAAAGAGTATAGGTGAAGGTGAAGGTGAACCAGCGTGTACAAAAGGTACAGATACAATGAAGAAAAAGATAACCGATAGTAATGGAATTGTTTTTATGTATACTGTTTCAGGAGTGTGCATTGTTTTTTTTCTGTTTAAGGATAGTTTGCCATTTTTCCAGACGATTTTTGACAAGAGCTTCATAGCCACGGGTTGTGGGAAAGTAAAACTGTTTTGTATTAATTTCCAGAGGCAGATGATCCTGGGCAACAAGAGCGCCGTCAGCATCATGAGCATACTTGTAGTCTTTTCCATAATTAAGGCTTTTCATCAATTGAGTTGGAGCATTCCGTAAATGAAGGGGCACAGAAAGGGTGCCGGAACTTCGGATGCATTTGCGTACCGCTGATTCAGCCTTGTACATGCTGTTACTTTTGGGGGCCGTGGCCAGATAACTGACAGCCTGGGCAAGTGCCAATGTTCCTTCGGGAAGGCCAAGGGTGTGGTAAGCATCTCTGCAGGAGATCGTGTGGATTAAGGCCTGGGGATCTGAAAGTCCAACATCTTCAGAAGCAAAGCGGATCAGGCGTCTGCAAATATAGAGTGGGTCTTCACCTGATTCCAGCATTCGATAAAGCCAATATAAACTTCCGTCTGGATCAGAATCACGAAGACTTTTATGCAGGGCAGAGATAAGATTGTAATGTTCTTCACCATCCTTGTCATATCGAAGTGATGTCTGCTGGGCCGCTTCCCTGATGTCTGCAGGGGTGATGATGGTTGGTGATGCTGTGGTAGTTTTGCTGCGATGGATTACAAGTGCAGCAGCTATTTCCAGGGTGTTCAGCCCTTTTCTTGCATCACCATCCGCAAATCCTGCTAAGAGTTCCAGGCTGTTCGTATCAAAAGTAAGTTTACTGAGGCCAAGGCCTTGCTTTGTGTTATCAAGGGCTCTTTGGCAGATGGTTTGCAGGTGTCTTTTGCTTAAAGAGTTGAGAACCAGGACCCGACATCGTGAAAGAAGTGGAGCAATTACCTGGAAAGACGGATTCTCAGTTGTGGCACCAATGAGTGTGAAAAGTCCGTTTTCCACATGGGGAAGAAAGGCATCCTGTTGACTTTTGTTGAATCGATGGATTTCATCAATAAAAAATATGGTTCCTCGTTGCTCACTGTCACGGAGTTTCTTTGCCTGCTCAACGATTCTCCGTACTTCTTTAACCCCTGAGAGAACAGCGGAAAAATAAACAAAATCAGCAGAGGTTGAACGAGCCAGAATTCGAGCGAGTGTCGTTTTGCCAGTCCCCGGAGGCCCCCAGAGAATAAGAGAAGGGAGAATCCCTGATCCAAGCATGCTTTCCAGAAGTTTTCCTTTTCCCAGCAGATCATCCTGACCTGCAATTTCGCTGAGAGATTGCGGGCGCATACGTTCGGCAAGAGGTTTCAAGTTGTCCATAATATGAGGTATGCCCGGCTGTATAAGTAAATCCTTGGCGCAGCTGATGTCCTTTTATTTAAAAGAGCTTGTGTAGAGGTTACGCTGTTGTTTAATCAAAATCAAAAAAAATATCCAGAAAGTTACCTGTTTTTGTTGTTGTGGCGAAAAATGAACTCTAAACCACTATAACTTGAAAGCCGATGTAGTGAATGGTATTATTCATAAAATTTCATTTTTGTAATTTCATTTCATACGCTCATCGTAACTTCAGGTGATAGCGAGTAATTTGCTTAACCACTATCCTGTAACTTTTCATGAAAAGTTACCGCTCATCAATCTTGAAACATTGGAAAAAAAGTTTATGTCTCCCAGGAAGATCCTTGTTGTAAATGCTAAACCGGTTATTGCAGATACGAGTCGAAAAGCTCTAGCTGATATTGGCCATGAGGTGTTCTGTGTCAGTAGTGGGGAGCAGGCAGTTGCAATGGCAAGAGGAAATCGTTTTGACCTTGCCATTGTTGATTCAATTCTCCCCGGGATGACTGGTGTTGAGGCTTTTGATATCATAAGGCAGACGGATCCGAGTATTGCTGGAATACTTGTTGCTAATCAGTACAATATGGATCTGGTCGTCCAAGCCATGAACAAAGGTTTTAGTAGGATTCTGGATAAATCAACAGATTCCCGTGAACTTGTTGGGGCGGCTCAGAAAGCTCTTGCTGTTGCAGGTTTACGAGACGAAAATATCCGTTTGAAAACACTTCTTCCGCTCTATAAACTTGGTGAAAAATTTATTGCTTCAAACTCAATGAAGGAAGTTTATGAGTTGCTTCTTGATGCAGTGGGCCAACAGATTAATGCACTAAGCATTTCCCTTATGATGTTTGATGAAGAGGAGAGTAGTCTACATGTGGTAGCATCCCGGGGAATGGATGAAACTGTGGTGAGTGGAGTTACAATAAAATCAGGTGAAAAAATTGCCGGTTGGGTTTATGAGCATGGGGAACCCATTATATTCAACAAACAAACTCAGGCACAGTCACCGCTTGCAAAATATTTATTACGTGATGAAATATCCGCATCTATTTCCTTTCCTCTTGTTGGGCGGGACAAAGTATTGGGTGTCTTAAATATCAGTCAGACATCTACAGAAGTTGAATATTGTCAGTCTGATGTTGAGATGTTGTCAGTGATTTGCGGGCAGGCGGTTATGGCACTTGAGAATGTCGTATATATGGAGGACCGTGAACAACATGCACGTACCAAAGCTCTTTTTGAACAGTATGTTGCTCCTGAGGTTGCCGAAATTCTGCTCAGTTCAGGGGGAAATCTTCTGGAAATTGGTGGTGTGCAGATAATTAGTGTTTTATTTGCTGATATAAGGAATTTCACTTTGGCAGTTCAGCATCTCTCACAGCATGATATCCATTTGTTTCTAACCCAATTTTTTGATCTGTTTTCCGAAGTAGCCTTTTCATGGAAAGGAACTTTGAATAAATATATGGGTGATGCCGCTCTAGTTGCTTTTGGTGCTCCAATTGCGATTGATAAGCCGTCCGATGCCGCAGTTTGTATGGCTGTTGAGCTTTCTCAAAGGTTTGAGCAGTTACGATGCAAGTGGTTACAACAATCTGATGTTTTTGACAAGCTTGGCCTGGGGATAGGGGTCAGCAGAGGTGAGATGTTTCTTGGAAATGTTGGTTCTTCGAGAAGGCTTGATTACACTGTAATTGGAACAGATGTGAACATTGCACAACGCCTGGCATCATCAACTGAATCCGGACATATTTTGCTCACTGAGTCGGTGTTCAAAGATGTGGAGGGAAGTTTTCCAATGAAGAAGGAAAAATCCAGGCATTTACGAGGGGTGGAATATGAGGTGAAGCTTTACTCTCTTCAATCTGATCTTGTCAATGTTGAGGATTACCTTGATTAGGACTCCTTTTTTGTGACTTGAAAAAGCATGTCATCTATTTGAACTACATCATTATTGATCAACTTTCTACCCCGACGAATTTCCAGAGTGCCATTGACAAGAACTTCGCCCTCCGTAATTCTTATTTTTGCCTCCAATCCGTCCTGCACAACATTTGCAAGTTTTAGAAACTGGCTTAATCGAATTGGCTCTTTATTTATAATTACTGCTGTTGGTGTGTTCATTTTTTATTTTTAACGCAAAATTTTTAACTGACATCCACGTCATAAGTAATATGGACGCTAAATCAACTAAAAATTATATTAAACCAGACAAATATTGTTGTCGAGTGTGAACGATGAGGATGAGATATAAATAATAAGGGCAAGACAAGCTACGCAGATGATTTATGAAATAGCTTATGGTAATATACAAAATAGTTTAGCTATGAATTAATTTTTCTTGAGGTGTGAAATGAAGTTACAGGATCCTGCTTTATTCAAGCAGGAATGCTATATAAATGGTTCATGGGTTGATGCTGAAGATAAAATTGAAGTTTTAAATCCTGCAGACAACAGCGTCATAGGATCTGTACCATCGCTTGGGGGTGCTGAAACGCGAAATGCCATCATGGCTAGTCAGGATGCGTATGGTTTGTGGAGAAAACTGACTGCTAAAGAGCGTTCAGGCTATCTCAGAAAATGGTTTGATCTTATTGTGAGTCATAAAGCTGATCTTGCGTATATTATGACTAGTGAACAGGGCAAACCTTTGGTAGAGGCCGAAGGAGAAATTCTTTATGGTGCAGCATATGTTGAATGGTTTGCTGAAGAGGCAAAAAGAGTTTATGGAGATACCATCCCCATGTCTCAGAAAGGGAAACGGATTGTTGTCCTCAAAGAACCTGTTGGGGTGTGCGCGGCAATTACTCCATGGAATTTTCCTTCAGCTATGATCACAAGAAAGGCTGCTCCTGCTCTTGCTGCCGGTTGCAGCGTGATTGTGAAACCTGCTGCGCAAACGCCTTTTTCTGCGCTTGCCCTGGCAGAACTTGCCCATCGTGCCGGTATTCCTAAAGGTGTTTTTAATGTAATCACTGGCCCTGCCAGAGAAATTGGGGCAGAATTCACCTCCAGTCCTATTGTTCGGAAACTCAGCTTCACCGGATCTACTCCGGTTGGTAAGCAGTTGATGGCAGCGTGCAGTAAAACTGTGAAGAAGATCTCTTTGGAGCTTGGCGGACATGCTCCTTTTATTGTTTTTGATGATGCCGATATTGATGCTGCTGTTGCCGATGCTGTTGCATCCAAATACAGAAATGCCGGGCAGACCTGTGTTTGTGCCAACAGGTTTATTATACAGGAAGGTGTGTATGAAATTTTTGCAGAAAAACTGACCCTTGCCGTTAAGGAACAGTTGCATGTGGGGTCAGGGTTTCAAGAAGATGTGAATCAGGGCCCCTTAATTGATCTCAATGCAGTTCTTAAAGTCGAAGAACAAATCAAAGATGCCTGTGATAAGGGTGCAAGAATTCTCGCTGGAGGAAAACGTTCAGGAGAAAGCGGATATTTTTTTGAGCCTACTATCCTTGCTGATGTCACAACAGAGATGATAATCGCCCGAGAAGAAACTTTTGGCCCGGTGGCCCCGCTTTTTGTATTCAAAGAAGAAGAAGAAGGCGTTGCCATGGCCAATGATTCCGAATACGGGCTTGCATCGTATTTTTTCAGTCGTGATATGTCCAGGTGCTGGAGAGTTACAGAGGCTCTGGAGTATGGAATGGTTGGTGTTAATACTGGGATATTGTCTTCTGAGTCTGCTCCCTTTGGTGGGATGAAAGAATCTGGGATTGGCCGGGAAGGATCCAAGTATGGAATAGAAGAATATCTTGAGATTAAGTACATGTGCGTTGGGGGGCTGGAATAGTATAACCAGGTTTTTAATATTCCCGACTATTTCCAAAAAACACTCGACAAAAGCTACTGTCTGAACTATCTACTCGTAATGTTGAGATCTTTTAAGGATGTTATTCAGTAAAATACGAAAAAATTTAGAAGGTACGTAAGTATTCAGGTGGTACCCCATAACAAGCTAAACCACCGTCCTGTAACTGTTTAGGAGTGCACCATGTCTGTGCAGGCAGGCTGGAGAACTATAGTGGTTCCTATGTGAACCAGCTTGACCG
>JAOZQU010000019.1 GCA_029932055.1 Desulfocapsa sp. | reverse complement strand
CATCAATGGCAGAAGACATGTGCAGAAGTACATTATTCTTGGCCTCTGTTGATAATGTAACCAGTGATCTTGCTGCTTTTTTAGCACGACTTGCTATATCTCTGATATCCTGTTCAAGATTACTCATGTTCGTTCCTCAACTTGTTATAGCAACACGAGGTTGTCACGATGAATAACCTCGTCATAATCTTTAGTTCCCAACAGATCAGTAATGTCATAGGAATGGTGTTGTTTAATGGTGTCAACGTCGGTCGAGCTGTAATTAATTAATCCGGCAGCAATGGTATTACCTTCTTCATCAAGACAGTGAATCGGGTCACCAACATCAAATTCACCTTCTACTTTAAGAATTCCAGATGGGAGAAGACTGCAACCCCGGTTGGCAATAGCGCCACAGGCACCTTGATCCAGCACCAGAAAACCTTTGGGCTGAAGTACGTGGGCAATCCACTGTTTCCTTGGTTTGATTTTATCAGGTGCGGGAAGGAAAAAAGTACCAACCATCTCACCACTAAAGAGTTGCTGCAGAATCGTTTCTTCACGACCAGGGCCAATAAATGAGGAGCCACCGCCTGTGGAAACCATCTTTGCAGCACGTATTTTTGACTGCATTCCGCCGGTTCCAAGAGCGCTTGATACATTACCAGCCATTGCCTCGATCTCTTTTGTAACGGTTGAAACAGTGTAAACCGGTTCAGCATATGGGTCAGATTGAGGATTTCCGGTATAAAGCCCGACAACATCTGTCAGGCAGATAAACATATCCGCCTCAATAAGGTTGGCGATGAGTGCTGCAAGAGTATCATTATCACCAAAACGAAGTTCATCCACTGCAACAGTATCGTTCTCATTGAGAATGGGAATCGTGTCATAGCGAAAAAGAGCAAGAATAGTATTTCTGACACACAGATATCGCTTTCGGTCAGCCAGGTCTGAATGGGTCAGTAAAACCTGAGCCACAGTCTGCCCGCATTTTTCAAATGCTGCTTCATAGGATTGTATAAGCTTTGGTTGTCCAATAGCAGCCAAAGCCTGTTTCTCATCAAGCCCGATCTCCGCATTGTCAGGAAACGATATTTTACGTTTCCCTGCTGCAACAGCACCGGAACTGACAAGAATAACTTCCCTGCCGCTTTGTTTTAGAAAACATAACTCATTAGCAATATTAGTAATAACGCTGGAATCAATGCCACTTTCATTGGTCAAAACTGCAGACCCAACCTTGACAACAATGCGTTTGGCCTTGTCAAAATAGGTTTGACGCAGATACAAGCCCTCTTCCAGGCTGATATTTAGTTTATTCTTAGCCATCTCAAATTAAACCTTTTAACAATCTCGCCAGCAGACACCCTCTATTTCACTGCAGTACCGTCATTATCTCCACCTGAAACCTGCGCTTCATTGTGCAGTTCTTCAAGCATATCACCAATTTTTTGTTTCAACTCCTCAATTCCCTGACCGGTAAGTCCGGAAATACAAAAAACCTCTAGCCCCTTTTGTTGTAGTTCGTTTTGGAGCGCTTCAAGCTCCTCCTGCTCTGTAATATCGACTTTATTGAGTATCACCAAGGTAGTTCTATCTACAAGTTCTTCCTTGTATTTAAATAATTCATTTTCGACTACCTGAAAATCATCAATGGCCTGTTCACTCGAGGCATCAAGAATATGGAGTAAAATTCTGGTTCTTTCTATATGACGCAGAAAAGTAAAGCCTAGGCCAACACCTTCATGTGCCCCCTCAATTAGTCCAGGTATGTCTGCGATTATACAAGACTCCATATGTTTTAAATGAAGTACGCCAAGCTGAGGCTCCAAGGTAGTAAAGGGATAACTTGCCACTTTTGGATTTGCAGCGGAAAGTTGAGAAAGCAGTGTGGATTTACCGGCGTTAGGCAAGCCGACAAGACCAATATCTGCAATAAGTTTCAGTTCGATACGCAGCCATTTTACCTCCCCTTCACTGCCCTTTGTCGCAATACGGGGGGTTCTGTTTGTTCCAGAGGCAAAGTGACAATTACCAAGGCCACCGTTTCCACCACGGGCGGCAATGTAACTATCACCTTCCTTGTGCAGATCGGCTAACACTTCACCTGTTTCATTGTCTTTAATGATAGACCCAACAGGGACAGTCATAAAACAGTCCTTGCCTTTACGTCCATGCATGTCTTTACCTTTACCATGCACTCCACGTTCTGCTTTGAAGTGTGAACGAAAGCGAAAATCAATAAGAGATTGCAGCCGTGTAGAACACTCTATAATAACATTGCCGCCACGGCCGCCATCACCGCCGTTGGGCCCGCCCCTGGGAACATACTTCTCCCTTCGGAAGCTGACACAGCCATTTCCACCATCACCTGCTTTAACATGAAATTTTGCCTGATCTACAAAGGCCATAATGTTTTTAATACAATTAAAATTTTACAAAAAAAAAAGCTCGACCTTCAAAACTACTTGAGGTCGAGCTGATATCTACTTCTCGTATTGCCATTGGACAATGGCTTACGGAGAAAAAAGAGAGAAAAGAATCGTGCAGCCCTTAATCAGGCAGCCGGATAGACACTTACTCTTTTTTTCTTTTGTCCAAAATCTTCAAAAGTTACAATACCGTCAACTTTAGCAAAAAGAGTATAATCTCTTCCGCAACCAACATTGGTTCCAGGGTGAATCTTAGTGCCAAGCTGCCTTACAATAATGGATCCGGCTGAGACGTTTTCGCCACCATAACGTTTCACTCCACGTCTCTGTCCCTTACTGTCGCGACCATTTCTTGAGCTACCGCCTGCTTTCTTATGTGCCATTTTTTAACTCCTTATCACCACTTATCATTATTCTGATAATTTGGTGTTATTAAAACGTAATCCTAACCCGAGTAATCAGGCGCTGATTTCCTGAATTTTAAGAGCGGTATACATCTGACGATGTCCTTTTCTCAGTCTATAGCCTTTACGACGTTTCTTCTTGAAAATGATCACTTTTTTGGCTTTTCCCTGTTCTGCAATTTTAGCTGTTACTTTTGCATTTTCTACAACAGGGCTGCCCACCTGAACATTCTCACCATCAACTACCATCAATACATCGGTCAATTCAACGGTGTCACCAACATTTCCTTCAAGTTTTTCTACACGAAGTTGATCGCCACTGGCGACCTGATATTGTTTTCCACCGGTTCTTACTATTGCATACATTCGTGGGTCCTCATAATATGTGGTACTGCAATTAATTTCCTGAGTTAAATAAGAGAAACATAAAAATAAAACTTTATTTCGCAAAATTGTCAACACATTTCGGCTGTATCCACAATAAAAAAGGCAGTGCAGACTATTCACGTCTGACACTGCCTTGAAACTCTACTTGAACTTTTTACAAAATCTATCAGATTCCCAGGCGAGTCCTTTCTTTTTCCTGGCGAATGGCACAGGCTTTAATAAATGCGCCTTCTTTGCCATGCTTTCTGATCGAAACAGAAGTTTTCCCCTGCTTTCCTTCTGTGGTAACCCAACTCACTTCATAACGGTTAAAATTATCATTGAGCCTGACACCTACAACACCGGTCCCTGAATTACTGACTGTCACAAGATGTTTATTGGTACGTATTTTTCCTAACTTTTTCTCGGTGGTGTCTCGCCAGGCAATGGCGGAAAGCAGACTTGAATAGCGTCCACCGCATTTTTTATCCGAAAAAAATTTGGAATAGGTTTTCCCCTGAAATCTAACACGCACATACCAGCCATGAGTACGTTTGGATTCCTGGTCAATTCTTGCAATATCTTTTTGTCTTTTTAACATAAATTGCTGCTGCTTATTTTTATCCATGCTAAATCTCCTTTCCTTTAATGCTCCATATATAATATAAAATTTAAAATGTTTTGAATTACACAAAAGAGATACAGCAACATGTATTAACCAGGACAATAGATAGTATTTATGGGAATGATTGCTGATCTTAGTAACGCAATTACTACTTGCCCTGTCAGGTATTGTCAATAATTATCACATCCGATAGAATACCCTAATATGCTAATAAAAAACTTAACAATTACCTATTACAAGCAATAGTTTCAAAAGGTCAACTTTATCATTACATTGAGAAAAAAATGAAACCAGATAACAATAATTTTTTTTCACTCTGCAACACCATTTCTCAATTACGATCTCGAAATGGATGTCCGTGGGATCAAAAACAGACAATAGAAAGTCTAAAAAAATACTTTAAGGAAGAATCCGAAGAACTCATATCAGCCATGGGCGAAAACGACCCCTTACACCTCTGTGAGGAAATTGGAGATGTGCTTTTCCACCTGATCCTTTTATCTGAAATAAGCGCAGAATCCGGCGACTTCACCATTGAGGATGTGGTCAGAGGAATCAACGATAAAATGATACGAAGGCATCCACATGTTTTTGCTGATGCCCCCATGGGTGACGAAGAAGAATTAAAAAAACAGTGGCAGAAAATAAAATCAGAGGAAAAGGGTAAAAAATAAATTGACACAATCCATCTCTCGATGTATTTTTTAATGTTTTGTTGTAGAGATACGTCTATACGTATTCCTGTTCCACAACGTGTGAAACAGGACCTCTTCGCTCTTACTTTACAGTAAGGGCCTAACACCAGGGAATAATTCCCTACATCATGAGTCCACGAGGAGGAACTTATGCGCAGGTACGAAACGATATATATTCTTCGCCCCACATTAAGTGAGGATGAGGTCACCGCAGTAGTTGAGAGCACCAATGCTATAGTCACCACAGAAGGAGGCCAGGTTATTTCCCTTGATAAATGGGGATTGCGCACACTTGCCTATCTGATCAAAAAAGAATCCCAGGGATATTATGTTTTCTGTGATTATGCCACTGACCCGGCAAACGTAAATGAAATGGAACGTAAATTCAGAATTGATGAATCAGTCATGAAGTATATGACAGTGAAAATTGCTGATTCAATTACTGCTGAAGGAGTTGAGGCTGCCCGCGGAGAGTACCAGGCCGCAATTGTAGCTGCTGAAGAGGCTGAAAAAGAGGCCGAAAAGCAGGAAGAAGTGCAGAAAACTCCTACAAAAGAAGTCACTAAAAAACCTACTCCAAAAGCTACTGAAGAAGCTACCAAGGAAGTTACCAAGGAAACTACTGAGGAAGCTACTGAAGAAGCTACCAAGGAAGTTACCAAGGAAACTACTGCGGAAGCTACTGAGGAAGTTACTAAGGAAGCTGCAAAAACCGTAGAATAACAGTGACAGACATTACATTCCATCCAGGAGATTACCATGCCCCCTAAAAAAAGAATTTTTCAAAGAAAAAGAGTTTGCCGTTTCTGCACAGATAAAGAAATGTCAATTGACTATAAAGATCCAAAGACCCTTCGTAATTTTGTAACAGAACGCGGAAAAATCATTCCACGTCGCATCTACGGAACCTGTGCCTCTCACCAGAGACAATTGTGCGAAGCCATTAAACGTGCTCGCCAGATCGCACTGCTTCCCTATTCCGGTACCACCCAGAGGTGATCTGCCGAAGCAAGGTTGTAACTCAGTGAACAGTAAAGAAGACAAATCTGAAGAGGTCAAATATGTCCAACATATTTTACTTGTTACAGCAGTTATTCTTCTTCCCGGTTTCCTGGGAGCTATATTTGGATGGGTACACGGGCTTCTGCCCCTTCTGATCTTTTACTATCTGATACGATATGGAAAGGACAGAGGGAAAAAATACATCCTGTTTGGATGCCTGCTCGCATGTATTGCAGGCTTGGCTTTCCAAATTATAGAGCAACTGCTGTTCTCGCTAACCTTGATTCCCATGGGTTTTGTACTTGCGGACTCTGCTAAGAACAGGGAATCCATCAATCTTGCAGGAATTAAAGGAATATTTGCTCTAGCCGGATCGTGGATACTAGCCACAACAATCCTTACCTTTGGCATGGAACATCATCCATATACTCTTTTGATTGCTGCGCTGAATCAAGGGATGGATGAAGCGATTGCATATTATAAAGTAAATAGTTCCGTACCTGCAGACACCCTGTTTTTGCTTGAACAGACTTTTGCCATGATGAAGAACTGGATACCTAAGGTGATGCCAGGTGTACTCGCTTGTATCACTCTTCTGATTACCTGGTTTACCATGGTCATTGGCAATAGGATGCTTCATAAAAATACAGGCTCAGGTCCGTGGCCGGAATACAGATTCTGGGCTTTGCCGGAAAAACTAGTCTGGGCATTAATAGTTTCTGCAATCCTGGTTGTACTGCCAATGGAACCCGGCAGAACCATAGGACTGAATGTTCTTATGATTACCGGGCTGCTATATTGTTTTCAGGGTGCTGCAATAATGCTCTTCTATTTTTCCAAGTGGAGCGTGCCTTTATTTTTGCGAACATTAATATATGTTCTCCTCTTCTTCCAGACCTTCGGAGTTATTCTTCTCGGAATCCTTGGAATAGCAGATGTGTGGACAGACCTCAGGCGACTGAACAGTACTGAACAAGAAAAAAACTGATATAAAAAAAACACCCTTTGCATGAGCATAGGTTGCTATACGTATGAACGTAAGGAGATCACAATGGAAGTTATTTTAAAAGAGACTATCGACACCCTTGGCAGGGAAGGTAATATCGTGAAAGTAAAACCCGGATACGGGCGTAACTACCTTCTTCCTCAGCAAAAAGCCGTTGCTGCCAGTCCTGCAAATATTGCACTCTTTGAAAAAGACCAGGCTGCAATTCAGGCTCGCATCACAGAAGAAACAAAAATAGCCGAGGCAATCGCCAAAAAACTCGTCGGTACTACCCTCATCATCGCTATGCTTACAGGCGGTGAGGATCGACTTTTTGGCTCTGTCACATCAAGCGATATTGCAAAAAAACTTGCGGAAGACGCCAGTATTGAAATCGACAAGAAAAATATTCTCATCAAAGAACCTATTAAAGAACTTGGAGAAAGTAACGTAACTGTTAAAGTCGGATTTCAAACAACAGTAGATATTACTGTACAGGTCGTACCTCTGGAGGAAACCGAAGAAGCCTGATTTTTGCTGTCTTTTTTTCCGCAACCATATAACACACTGTCAGGGGAAACACCTTGCACAGTGTGTTGTCATTTGAGCATCAATCCAAACCTGCTGTTGACCTATGAACCTCCCTCCTCCTGAGTCCATGGCTCCATCTGTTCCTGGTGGAAGAATGCCACCGCAGAACATTGAAGCTGAACAATCAGTACTTGGTACCATCCTGCTCTCTGACCATTCGCTCTCAACTGTACTTGAACTTTTGGAAAGTTCTGATTTTTACAGAGATAATCACAAGCTGATTTTCGAAGCTATGATTCTGCTCTTTGAGAAAAACCAACCTCAAGACATTATTACGGTTTCCAATCAGTTAAAAGATCATAATCAGCTTGAACAAGCTGGAGGAGTTGCTTATCTCGCCACGCTCACATCCATTGTTCCTGTGACCTCCAACCTGATCCACTATGCCAGAATTATTCGTCAGAAAGCAGTTCTCAGAAATCTTATCACTGTTAATACTGAAATTGCCAGTCGTTGTTATGAAGAACAGGGAGACATAGACAGCCTTGTTGATGATGCCGAACAAGCCATCTTTGAGATAGCGCGCTCAAAATCAGATCAAAGTTTTACTGCCTTAAAACGCATCATCCCTGGTGCCTTTGAGACTGTTGAACAGCTTTACAAAAGAAAAGAAATGATCACTGGTGTTCCAACCGGATTTCCTGAACTAGACCAAATGACTGCAGGCCTTCAGCCATCTGATCTGATTATTCTTGCTGGCCGCCCTTCAATGGGAAAAACAGCTTTTGCCATGAATATCGCCCAGAACACAGCTCTTCTAGATAAAACCGGAGTGGCAATATTCAGTCTTGAGATGTCAAAGGAACAGCTTGCCATGCGTCTGCTCTGTTCTGCCGGTCATATCGATTCTCAGCGTGTTCGAACAGGTAAGCTGCACACCGAAGACTGGCCAAAACTGACACGTGCTGTGGGTATGCTTACAGAAGCCCCCATGTATATCGATGATACGCCTGCCATATCCGTGCTGGAAATGAGGGCAAAAGTTCGTCGACTTGCCGCCCAATATCCCCTTGGCTTGATTATTGTGGATTACCTTCAGCTTATGCGTGGCCGTAACAGCAGTGAAAACAGAACTCAGGAAATAAGTGAAATTTCCAGGTCTTTAAAAGCCATGGCTAAAGAACTTAAAGTTCCAGTTGTCGCACTCTCTCAACTTAACCGTAGCCTTGAAAGTAGAACCGACAAACGCCCCATGATGTCTGATCTCAGAGAATCCGGAGCCATAGAACAGGACGCTGATGTTATCTGTTTTATCTATCGCGATGAGGTGTACAACAAGGGAGAAGAGAATCCCGACAAAGGAATTGCAGAGATCATCATCGGTAAACAGAGAAACGGTCCCACAGGTACTGTCAAATTGACATTTATTAAAGAGTTCACTATGTTTGAAAATCTTAGCAGTTATGATCAACCAGACGGATTTCAATCAGAGTAACATCCCAACTATTTCAATTATTATCAAGCACGAGGCCTTATCCCATGTCTGTAAATGAGCAACAGGAAGTACTATACGATTTTAAAACCATTGAACAAAAGTGGCAGAATCAATGGTTAAGCAATGCGACCTACAGGGTCAGTACAGACAGTGACAAAGAAAAATATTATGTCCTGGAGATGTTTCCCTATCCTTCCGGACGCATCCACATGGGCCATGTACGAAATTATTCCATAGGCGACGTGGTTGCCCGCTACAAACGGTTCCGTGGTTTTAATGTTCTGCATCCCATGGGCTGGGATTCATTTGGGCTCCCTGCTGAAAATGCAGCTATCAAAAACAACACCCACCCTGCCCGCTGGACTTACGAAAATATCGACTACATGCGTAATCAATTGCGCCAGCTTGGCCTCTCTTATGACTGGGACAGGGAAATTGCCACCTGTAATCCCAAATACTATAAATGGGAACAACAGATTTTTCTGGAGATGTATAATAAAGGATTAGTTTATCAAAAAACAACAACTGTAAACTGGTGCGAATCCTGCCATACCGTACTTGCCAACGAACAGGTCATTGAAGGAACCTGCTGGCGTTGCGATGAACTTGTGGAAGCCAGAAAGATGAATGGCTGGTTCTTCAAAATTACTGATTATGCTGAAGAACTGCTTGATGATCTGGACAAGCTTAGTGGCTGGCCTGACAAAGTCGTGACCATGCAGCGTAACTGGATTGGAAAATCAACGGGTCTCCAATGTGATTTCCAGGTTGATGGTATAAACGAAAAACTCTCTATTTTCACGACCCGTCCCGATACCATTTTCGGTGTCACCTTCATGTCCATAGCTCCCGAACATCCGTTGCTTGAAACGCTCCTCAAAGATAATCCTCGTGAGAAAGAGATCAGAGAATTTACAGCACGTATCATAACTGAAAAGCAACAGCAATCCAATGTAGATCTCACAGAAAAAGAAGGGATTGCAACCGGTCATTACTGTATTAATTCTTTTAACGGCAACAAAGTTCCCATCTTTGTGGCAAACTTTGTTCTCATGGCATATGGAACCGGTGCTGTTATGGCAGTTCCCGCCCATGATCAGCGTGATTTTGAATTTGCAAAAAAATACAATCTTGCAATCAAACCTGTTGTTATTCCGGATGACACTGAGCTTATTGGCGATCAGATGGAAGAAGCATCCACCTTGCCGGGCATTCTTTCTGATTCCGGTACATTTACAGGAACTGCTTCAGAAGCTGCCAAACAGCAAATTATCGACTTTGCGAAAAGTAAAGAGATTGGAGATGCCCAGATCACCTACCGTTTGCGTGACTGGGGAATTTCCAGACAGCGTTACTGGGGTGCACCCATCCCAATGATTCAATGTGATAAGTGCGGTGTTCAGCCTGTACCTGTTGATCAGCTTCCGGTAACTCTCCCGGAAGACAGGGGATCCCAGCAAAACGACTGTGCTCCGCTGCATCAAAGACCTGCTTTTTACGAAACAATCTGCCCCAAATGTAAAGGTAAAGCAAAAAGAGAGACCGATACCATGGATACCTTTGTGGAATCTTCATGGTATTTTGCCAGATACACCAGCCCCCGTTTCACTGACTCACCTCTGAACAAAGAAGAGGCATCACACTGGTTGCCTGTGGATCAGTATATTGGTGGCGTTGAACATGCAATACTGCATCTGCTCTATTCCCGGTTTTTCACCAAGGTTCTTCGCGACCTGGGATATCTTGACATTGATGAACCTTTTACCAACCTGCTCACCCAGGGGATGGTTATTAAAGATGGTTCCAAGATGTCCAAATCCAAAGGCAATGTAGTTGACCCCAGTGACCTGATCACTGAATACGGAGCGGATACCACAAGACTTTTTTCACTCTTTGCAGCACCCCCTGAGAAAGATCTGGAATGGAACGCCAAGGGTGTTGAGGGCTGTTTCAGGTTCTTAAGCCGTATTTTCCGATTTGTGCAATCTCACAGACAAGATATTGCAGCAGGTGGAAAAATACAAAATGAGACATTAAACTCTGCTGAACGTGAGCTTCACCGTAAAACCCATCAGACCATCAAAAAAGTTACAAACAATATTGAGCAGAACTTTCACTTTAATACAGCCATCAGTGCAGTGATGGAGCTCTTTAACACCCTTTCCTCCCTCAGCAGTAATACAAAGAAGAAGAAAGAAGACCTTGGGAGTTCTGTAATCTGCGAAGCTGTTGACAGTATCCTTGTTCTTCTCTGCCCCATGGTTCCTCACTTTTGTGCTGAATTATGGTCAACCATTCATCGTGAATCCACAATTGACCAGGAACATTGGCCAAAGTGGGATGAAGATGCAGCCAAAGAAGATAAACTTACCATCGTTATCCAGGTCAGAGGAAAAGTCAGATCAAAGCTCCAGGTACCTGCCGACATTGACGATGCAAGCCTGGAGAAAATGGCTTTAAATGATGAAAAGGCTTTAAAATTTATAGATGGTAAAACCATTAAAAAAGTTATTATGGTTCAGAAGAAACTTGTCAATATTGTCGTTTAAGGATACTATTCTCTCAAATTATTAGTGTCTTACTCCATAAAAGCTGTAATATAAAAAAAGAACATATGAGAGCAATGTTAAATCAATAAGTTAACAACCACCCACAAGGCACTTATCCCCCCCTCGGAGTCGGAGTTTATACCCCTCAAGGGCTTAGCCGTCAGGCTAAGAGATTGGCCTTGTCTGCCAATAGTTTTTAACTAAATGAAGTGATGGCACATAATGACGAATTCAAAACATTAATAATTAACCGTTATTAATTGATCATTGATTATTAATAAAAGTATTCATTTTGCAATTTATTGAAATAACGGCACAAATAGTTAATAATCAATTGTTAACGACTAATGACTAACGCATAGCCTGACGGCTATACCCCTCAAGGGGGCACTAAAAAGAGTACCCTGGTTCTTTAGGATGCTTACCTGTTGGATATTTGATTATCTGGCTATATTTTTCTTCAATCATTGCGGAGCAAACAGTTGAAACCAAGAAAGCACTTTATTCCGTTTATAATGGTATTCTTCTTTATACTGGCCTCTTGCGGGTACCATAACCCTTACGTCTATTCAGGCCCTGACCGTGATTTATACATCACGACATGGCACAATCGTACAAAAGAACTCTTACTCGACTCAAAGATTCATCAGTCTCTTGTTCGCTGGTATCAAAAATCAGGAAGCATTAAAGTCATAAACAAAAAAGAAGGTGCGCAACTTATTCTGGCAGGAGAAATTATCTCAATTGATCTGCCAAGTCTTTCCTATGGCTCTGGTAATGATGCAACTGAGGTAAAAGTCCTGTTAACAGTGCGCTATATCTTAAAGGATCTTGAGAGTGGCAATGTACTTATGGAAGTCGGGAATGAAGTATGGACTGAAGAATATAAAGTAGGGGCAAGCTCCTCTGAAAGCTCTGACAATGAGAAAGAAGCTTTAGAAATCATCATTGACGACCTTTCAGAAAGAATTTACCTTAAAACGCTGGGTATTCTGGCCAAACAAAACGTTTGATGACATGAAAGTCAGTTAAAAGTTTTGAGTTAAAAATTAAAAATTAAAAATTAAAAATTAAAAATTAAAACAAAAAAAAGGCCGTTCCAACAGGAACGGCCTTTTTTTTATGCATCAATCGATATTATATCTTTTTACCCCAGCATTGTCTTTACTTTCTCAGCAATAGATTTACCGTCAAGTCCCTGAATGGCATAAAGATCTGCAGGCTTTCCTGAGCCACCATACTGTGCGACACCGGCACGCTGGAAATTAATACCCTTTCCAGCTTCAGCAAGTATAGTTCCGACCATGCTTCCAAGCCCGGTATCAACATGATGATCTTCAACAGTTAATATCACGCCAGAATCAGCAGCTTTCAAAACCGCTTCCTTATCAATGGGCATGAGTGAACCCATATTAAGTACTGCAACGGAGTGCCCATCCTTTTTCAACATCTCCCATGCTTCCATTACTGCAGGCACCACAGCCCCGTATGTTATAATGGTCGCATCATTGCCAACACGCAACCAATCACCAACTCCTGCCTGAAATTTATAGTTGGCATCAAAAAATAGAGTACCATCTTCTTTTGTGATCATAGACATTTTTGATCGTCCCATACCAACAAAAACATTACCAGGCTCTGTTGCAATATATCTGATAATTCTATCTGTCTGATTCGGATCTGCAGGCATGAAAACAGAAGACCTGAAATAATTCTGAAACAACCCCAGATAATCAATGCATTGATGGGTGGGCCCGTCTTCACCAACGTCCAGCCCCACATGGGTGGCAACGACTTTCACGCCTGCATGGTTAAAGTCGTTCAAACGATTCTGGTTATAGACCTCAGAAACAGCAAAAACACCAAAGGTACTGAAAAATGTAACAAGACCAAGACTGGAAATACCTCCAGCCATGGTTGCTGCATGATGCTCCTGAATACCCGCTTCTATAAAAGCTTTGGGAGAATGTTTATGAAACCCTCCCATTTTCACAGAGCCTTCAAGGTCACAGGAGATACCTGCAATCTTCATATTGTCATCGCTATTATTTGCTTCTGCAAGACTCAGCAGGGCATTTCCATAAGCAGAACGATTATCGAGCGTGGTTCCTGCTTCGTAGAGAATTGCCTCACCAGCGTCAATATTCACATCCGGTGCAATGAATTGCTGGATGGTCTCGGTAGAGACAGGATTTTCACGCAGTGTATTCCATTTATCAAATTCATCTTCAACGCCCAGTTCCTGCATTGCGTTGCCAAGGGACTCGCGATCAAGAGGTGAGCCATGATATTTATGCTTGTTTTCCATAAAGGAAATCCCTTTACTCATGGTAGTACGCGATACAATGACAGTGGGAACCCCATCGTTTTTCTGATAGGCTTTTGAAAATGTCTGAAAGTATGCATTACAATCATGACCATCTTCAAGGTATTTCACATCCCAGTTATTTGTAGAGTAGAGGGAACGTACTGATTGCGGCATAACCACTTCAGTGGTTCCACAGATTTGCAGATGATTTCTGTCCACAATGACAATGAGATTATCAAGTTTATATTTGGAGGCATAGCGAATGGCTTCAATAACCTGCCCTTTTTGCTGCTCACCATCTCCCATGAACACAATAACTTGATTGGGCAGATTCTGAATTTTAAACCCATGGGCAAGTCCCACTGCAGTGGAGAGTCCCTGACCAAGATTACCGGTATCCCATTCAACACCAGGAACAATTCGTTCAACATGGCCGGGAAAACCTGACCCGGTACGACGAAATCCGGTAAGAAAATCCTCTTCTGTAAAATATCCATATTCGGCCAAAGTGGAATAGACACCCGGAGAAACATGACCAATACTCATGACAACCCTATCTCGCTCTTCCATGGCAGGCTTACTGGAATCATGACGTATACAACCATAGGTAACAAGAAGATTATCAAGCGTTGAAAGTGAACCGCCAGGATGTCCGGATCCTGCAAGGCTTGTTGATAAGAGGATATTTTTTGCACAGCGTACACGCATCTTCTTCAGTGTAGTTAACTCCTCACTGGACAATTCATTGGATTGCATAGTAAGTTGCAGGGTCATTTGGATCTCCATGATATAATAGGTAGGCTGTCACAAAAATGACAGGAATTAAAAACGATTTTTCTTGTATAAAAAGACATTACTCTTAACCCGTTTCATAAAAAAAATCAGCAGTAAAAATATGTTTACAATAGCAGGCAGAACTTTTGACTCACCTTTTGTTTTAGCGCCACTGGCTGGCTACTCCGATCTTCCCTTCAGACTGCTCTGCCGTAAGTATGGTGCGGGTCTCGTTGTTTCCGAAATGATCAGTTGTCACGGGCTCAAATACGGCCAGGAAAAAACAATCCACATGCTTGCCTCCAGTGCTGCTGAGCAACCTGTCTCCTTTCAACTCTTTGGTTCTGATCCGGATATCATGGGAGAGGCAGCTGCAATTCTAAATGATTTCTCCCCGGCTTTTATTGATATTAATATGGGATGTCCGGTACGAAAAGTTACCAAAAAAGGTGCGGGTTCCGCATTAATGAAAGATATTGGTCTTGCAGAAAAAATTCTTGCGGCAGTTGTTAACAATTCTAAGGTGCCGGTAACTGTCAAAACACGCGCCGGCATAGACAACCAGCATATAACTGCAATAGCTTTTGCAAAGATGAGTGAAAATTCCGGAGCTGCAGCCATAACAATTCATGGACGTACCTGGGCACAGGGATTTTCAGGCAAAGCTGACTGGGAAATCGTCAGCAAAGTTAAAGACGTTGTAAACATCCCTGTCATAGGGAATGGAGATGTAGCAAGTTACGAGCAGGGACTTTCCAGAATGAGTGAAACCGGATGCGATGGAATTATGATTGGACGGGCTGCCCTTGGTAATCCATGGGTTTTTCAACAAGGTGGAAGACCGGAAGACCTTGCTCTTATCCTGACTGCAGTCAAGGAACATTTGCAACTCATGGAACAGCACCTTGATACCAGGCGACTACTTGCTTATATAAGAAACCATATTGGCCGATATTTTTGTCACTTTGCCGGAAGCTCACAGATTCGCCAATCTATCCATGGATGCAGCAGCTTTCAGGTATTGCAGGATTTTATCAACTCTCTCATGAACAAAAAATAACAAAAAAACGGCGGGCCTTGCGGCCCGCCTTTTTTTTAAGAAGTATCAAAAGTTACAATCTCAATCTATAATAGATTCACTCTCAAAAACTATCTCCAAACCCACTCTGTTTTCAGATCAATCTTCTTTTCCTCTTCAAACCAGAGAACCTCATGTCCATCCATTTCTCCAAAAGGAAGATATAAAACCTTGACGGTGACAACAAGCTCATCATTAGTCAACTTATGTACTTTTTTTCCTTTTTCGTCAACCATGCCATGAGGATAAGGAATCTCGAATCTCTCATGAACATGTTTCATTGGCGGCAAACTTGTTTCTGCAAGAAGTCCGCATTTTTCATACGGTCCTCTACCCATTTCCTTGCCTTTACCCATACGACCAGGGAATGGCATATAGATTCTCTGATCATTGTAAAGCTCTTCTCCATCCAGTGTTTTCGCGGTCACATCCAGGACCAGCCGGTTAGGAGTAGGTCAGCCATCAGGGATAACATGACCTGTCTTGTTGTAGAGATCTACATTGATAATGCCCATGGGAACCACGCCTTCAGCCTTGTTCTTTCTCCAGAACAGGGAACGGGCTTCCACTTTAACATCCAGGGCCATCTTGATCATCGTATCATCATTGTATGCCTGCATATCATGGCCAAGGCCTGATTTATGCATATGGCATTCCTGACATGATTCAGAACCACCATGGGCAACATAGGCATAGAGATAACTACCGTACGCAGTGGCACACTGTGAAGGATTATCCAATTCAAAATTAGGTCCAAGGCCATGACACTGACCGCAGAAAATGGACTCACCTAAAGCAGGAGCAACAGCCATTTTCGGATAATTCTCATCTTCATGATCACCTTCCTGGGAACCATAGACAGTATCCGGCTGTGGATAACCGTCTGCCCATTTATGGATGATGGCCATCTTATTATGGCAAACCATACAACCGATATTGAGGCTGGCGATTGTCTCTTCTAACTCATCAGCCAAATCCTCGTCACCTTTTTTGGCGGCCTTCTGCCAATTACGGATAGTTGCAACAATTTCTCTAGCAACATCATCAGTGGCTTCATCAAGCTGAGGAAGATGACACTTGGCACACATCATCAGACTTTCTACAGTGATGTCCTTATCGTCCTTAACGCCGGAATAAGGAAAGAGTTTCAATCCCTTGTCAATGGCGGTGAGAATAGTCGGTGCTGTTCTTGGTGTACCTAGCACTGAATGGGAATGCAGTGAACTGTCCCATTGATCATGGGCATCTTCATGACATTCCATACATTTACTCGAATCATAGCGTGCTACGAGTTCCTTGATGGTCTTGGCTTTTGGCAGTGCCTTTGGTTCAGGCCCGCCTGCACCTTGCACGCCGGATGCCCATAATGCCGTCACGGCAAATAGGGACAAACCGATTTTCACTCCTTTTTTCATGTGTCCTCCTCTTAAAAAGTCCATAACATTGAACATGGTTCTTTTTACTATTAAACTAAACAGTTAATAGCGACTTCTTCTATAGAAAGCAACTTAGTCATAGGTTTGCCCTATCGTCAAGAAATTTATCAGCTATATGCTTTTTTTAACCTTGTCGCAAAGAATGCAAGCTATCGGAAACATGGGTTAAATCCCCCTAGGGCACACCCTGGCCCCCGCAGACAACACCTACGTAACACTATGGAATCAAACACTATTCCCCAGGAATAGGAACCATGCCTGTTTTTTCATCTTTGAACTGCATGGCTTCAAGAAGTTGGCTTAATCCAAGCTCAAGGTGATTCAGGTGTTCATCACTAAGGCGTTCAAGAGCTTCAGACATTGTGCCCTGAGCAGGACGGGGTGCCTTAGCTAGAAGCGTTGTCCCGGGTTCTGTCAAATACAGATGTACAGTACGCTGGTCTACCTTACTCCTGTCCCGCCGAATCAAATTCTTCTCTTCCAGCTGATCAAGCATATTACTGCAGGTTGAAGGATGAATGGTAAGCGCTCTGGCAAGCTCAGAGACTTTTATACCGGGAGTGGCAAAAAGTTCCCACATCATCCATAGTTTTGCACCGCTGAGTCCACAACTTTTTTCCACGGTTTTGGAGTGAGTCTGAACAGCCCGGAAGATAACCCGCAGCTGTTTGGTAATAGAGTGCATTTGCTTGTGGCGGTCTTCCATAAATAGATGGCCTCTGGTATTTTTTCGGGATGAGTTGGCAGCTTATTGGAGATGCATACTCCAAAGGAGTTATAATATTCCTGAATAGAACTTGTCAATTCTCTATTTTTGTCAAACAACTCGGGAAAGCGTACGGAAGAAGAAAGAAAGCCTGACTCAACAATTGAGAAGAGCCAGGCTGGAGGGTGGGTGTCAGTGAGGGGTTGATCTATTTTGCTGCAGCTCGGGCTGCTGTGAGCCAACCATTCCACTTGTCACTGTTTTTTACTATCCATTCATCTACATGGCGACCAATATCTTTGGCTGATTTTTCGCCTTCGTTCATTCTGGTGTTCTGCTCATTGATATCGGCAAGGGGAAGAGTGAAGACCTCAAAAAATTTCTGTGCGGCAGGATTTTCACTTGTAAATTTTTTATTGGCAACGATTCGGATATCAGAGACCACAAAGCCTACTTTGACAGGATCGCTCACCGCGCCTTCAACTCCGGAGACGGTCATCCGATCTACAGCAGCTTTCTGGGATTCGGTCGGCATTGTTTTGGGAACATTAATCCAGACCACGTCTTTTCCAGGTTTCAGTTTAAAAATTGTCCAGTTCGGTGCCCAGGTATAGAAGAAGATGGGCTCACCACTCTTGTAACTGGCAAGTGCAGAGGCCATACCCGCCTCATATGAAGCCTTAACAGGATTGATGTACGCGTCAAGATCATACGCCTTCATATGATGAGCGATGATTTTTTCACAGGCCCAGCCCGGAGGGCATGCTGTCAGATCCGCCTTACCGTCACCGTTTTTATCAAAGGCTTTTTTAACCTCGTCGCGTTTGAAATCATCAATGGATTGAATATTAAATTTATCAGCGTCCTTTTTGGAAACCAGATACCCCTGCAGGCCACCAGCCTTTACAACATAACCATACTTGGCGGCCTTTTCATCAAAGTTTTTGGGCAGCTGGGCATTATGCATAGGAAACCAGCCGTTACACCAGTAATCAAGGTCGCCAAGGGTTAGTGACTTATAAAAAATCGGATTTGCCAGATCTTTTGGCTTTTTAACCTTATATCCCAGCGTTTCCAGGCCGCGACGGACAAGCGCTTCCTGAAAAAAACCGGTGTTCCATGTTGCTCTTGCCGGTTTTACGGTGACCCCTTTTCCGGGCTGGTCTGTAGCCATAGCAGGGGCTGTGCTCAGCATCATGGTAACAGCCAGTGCAGTTATTGCTCTTTTAAAACCTTTCATCGTTTTCTCCTTGGATAGAGTAATATTTTGTAAATCTGTTTTATGTATGATAAGAATTGCTACGAGACAGCCTGTTCCAGAAACTTTCCCAAATCTGAGGCTTTAGCCAGAATTCTTTTTCTTTCTTTTACTTTCCCCCTGGCAAAAACTCCAAACACTGGTAGTTCTTCAACAATGTCATAACCCAAAGCTTCCAGAGGGAGACGCATTGCATCGAGTGTAAAGCCCATATCCTGTTTGTTTTCCTGCTCACACACGGCTACTATAATTGCTTTTCGTCCTTGATTTTCCAATTGACTCGACCATGGACCGGGTCGATTTTTGTTATCAAAGTTGTAAAAACAGTATAAGCGATCAATAAAAGCCTTCATCAATGCTGTGATGTTATAGTTGTGCGTAGGCGAGACAAGAACCAATCCCTTTGCCTCAATTATTTTCGGATACAGTAAGGACATGCCATCCTGTAGACCTGTACAGATTTTATCTTTCCTGCATTTCTCACAGCCGCTACAGGACTGAAATTGATAATCTCTTAACTGTTTTGTTTCTCCAATATTATGAAGAATATGCTGCAAAAGTATATCGGAATTTCCACCTTTCCTGGGACTACCGCCAATGCCGAGAATCTGAGGCGCAGGTATTTGTCCAATGGGAAGTTTGTCTTGTGTTTCAACAAAAGAATCCATTGTATGAGATAATTACTTTTTTTGAGCCATACCCTGAGTTATCCGGTCTAGAATAATGGCGATTAAAACTATGCCCAGCCCACCAGTCACAGCCTGACCGATATCAAGGGTGTTCAAGCCCAGAATAACCGGAGAACCAAGACCGCCTGCACCGATAAGTGCAGCAATAACTACCATGGACAGGGCCATCATAATGGTCTGATTGAGGCCAGCCATTATCGTGGGCATTGCAAGAGGAATCTGTACCCTGCGCAGTACCTGCCAACGCGTTGCCCCAAAGGCCTGCGCAGCTTCGACCAACTCGGGATGAACCTGACGGATACCCAGGCTGGTCAGGCGGATAACAGGCGGCAAGGCAAAGACAATGGTGGCCAGAACTCCTGCCACATTGCCCACAGAGAAGAGCATCACAATGGGAACCAGGTACACAAAGGCCGGGGTTGTCTGCATGGCATCAAGTACAGGACGTAGAGCAGTTTCAAAGCGATCACTTCGACCTGACCATATTCCAAGTGGAATACCGACGAGAGCACAGAAGACAACGGAGGACAGAACCATGGCCAGGGTGGTCATGGTATCTTCCCAAAGACCAAGCAGGCCAATCAGAGTCAGAGTCACAGCTGAAAAAACAGCCAGTCTTTTTCCGGAAAACCGATAGGCAGCAAAGCTTATAACAGCAATGATGATTAAGGGATGGAACCAGTTCAACCCTACATCCAGGCCATTGAGCGTCTGATCCACCGGCCATTTGAGGGATTGGAAAAAATCCCGGTGATTTTCCACCAGCCAGTCCACAAAATATGAGACCCAACTGTCAAGTGGAATAACTTTTTCTTCAAACATTTACCTATCCTCTGTTTCTCTTTTATTATTCTGCTGCTGCCTGATCTGTACGGTGCAAAGTCCGAAGAAATCTGTTCTTGGAGACAACGCCTTTGTATATGCCCTGCTCATCAAGAACAGGAACAGGCCAGTTACTCGATGCGACCTCCGGGAGGATATCCTGCATGGAGTCATCCATACGGGCTGTGTGAATATCACTGATAAAACACTGATCGATTGGATTATCCGATGCGCCTGCCTCCAGACAGTCGCGTATCTTTTGCGCAGTAATCATACCGAGAAACCTTTTTTCCGAGTCCAGCACATAGCCATAATCCCTGTCCTTGCTGCTCAACAATTCATGAGCGGCTCTCAGGCTGCCGACCCGGGACTTAATGATTGTCAGCTGTGTGTCGCGAACGATATCACTGGCTGAGATAACACTGGTTGGATCAACTCCACGAAAGAAGGCCTTCACATAGTCATCGGCAGGATTCTGCAGGATTTCCTCAGGGGTTCCTACCTGGACCACTCTGCCACCTTCCATGATGGCAATTCTGTCACCGATACGCAGGGCTTCGTCAAGATCATGGGAGATAAAGATGATGGTACGTTGATCCCGTTTCTGCAATTTCAGCAGTTCATCCTGCATCTCGGTCCGGATAAGAGGATCAAGTGCAGAAAAGGCCTCATCCATAAGGAGAATGTCAGGATCAACGGCAAGACCTCGTGCCAACCCAACCCGCTGCTGCATTCCGCCGCTGAGTTCTTTGGGATAGGAATTCTCCCAGCCGGATAAGCCAACCTGCTCCAGGGCCGCCAAGGCACGTTCTTTTTGTTTGATTTTATCAATTCCTGCCAGATCCAGGCCAAAGGCTGCGTTTTCAAGGACTGTGAGGTGGGGCATCAGGGCAAAAGACTGAAATACCATACTCATATTGTGGAGCCGAAATTTGACCAGTTCATCCTGTTGCATCCCGGTTATGTCTTTCCCGTCCACCAAGACCCTACCGCTGCTCGGTTCTATCAAACGATTCAGCATGCGCACCAAAGTAGACTTTCCGGAGCCGGAAAGGCCCATAACTACAAAAATTTCACCGCTGTTTATTGCAAAACTTGCATCCTGCACACCGACGGTCATGCCGGTTTTGTCCAGTATGCTCTCTTTGTTTTCGCCTTGTTTCAGCAGCTCCATGGCTTTCTCTGGCTTGTCACCAAAAATTTTATAGAGCTTTTCTATGATTATTTTTTCCATACTGTTCCTGTTTTACAGGTTGGTGTCCGGGAGGAAGAAAGTTTTGAAATGTACTGTCGGTATAATAAAAAATTGCACACAGATATATCCCACAAAATAGTTTTGTAGAATACTAAAAAATGCCTGAATGTCAATGAAAAGTCTGCTAACCGTCTGCTTCTGTAGGCTCAATCAGGAAAGAAATGAGGTTTGGGGCTAATGTCATACAGGCATCGTAAGCGTACCTTAAATTAGCACCTCATAAATTTTTTTCGTGTTTTTTTGAAAAGAATTTGGTGAAGGTACTTATACGCACTTGTGGGCATAGCCGTCAGGCTAAACGATTTGCCTTGTCTGCCAATAGTTTTTAACTAAATGAAGTGATGGCACAAAATGACGAATTCAATACATTAATAATTAACCGTTATCAATTGATTATTGATTATTAATAAAAGTATTCATCTTGCAATTTGTTGAAATAAAAGCATAAATAATTAATAATCAATTGTGAACGACTAATGACTAACGCTTAGTTTGACGGCTATGCCCTTGTGGGGTGTTAGTACTGATTTTTGGACACATTGGTTTGTTTCATATTATTGAAAATTTTCAGTCAGCAGTTCTCAGTGTTCGGCAACTGAAAATAGCCCGATATGGGTCAGGAGCTGAATGGGTTCATCAGAGCCAATATTCATGAGTAAAAACGGCATTTTTTCCATCAATTATCATGGTGCGTCTCACTTTGCCCCCCTTTTTTTACGGAGGGCAATAACGATAAGGAGTATTACCATGACAAAAACCCCGGCAAAATAAATGCGGGGTGAAATCATGTTTTCTGTAAGTTCGCTCCCCATAAAGGAGTACAGCAGAATACAGGGACAGAGCCCGATACTGGTTGCCTTCATAAACTCTTTCCATGATATGCCGGCTCCGGCTGCCACAGCATTAATCAGGGTAAACGGGATTATGGTTATCAGCTGCAGGCTCATCACGATGACATAACCATGCTTTTGAATGGCATCTTTTATCTGAATGCTTTTACGACCCTTTCCCCAGGAATTTTCAAGGGAAAGGGACTTAACCAGCAGATAGACAATATTGGCGTTGATGAGACACCCTATATAGGAGAAGAAAAACCCCTTGAAAGGACCAAAGGCTGCAGATCCAGTTATAATTACCAGTGTAAGAGGAGAAAACAAAGGCAAAATCGCAACCATACAGAGATAGCTCAATATGCCGGAGAATCCCATTCCATTAAGAGTCTCTTTCAGTGCGGTCCAGTTCTCCAGAGAATAGGGATCCACTATTTGAAAGACCCCAAGCACACTCAGGAATGCAATTCCCCCTAGGATGGTCAGGCTCACACCTCTTTTGATTCTTGAGTTACTTTTTGCAAGATCATTATACCATCTAACTGTCAGACAAAATGGCCGTATGTATGATTTAAAATTACTTTTGAAGATCATTATTTGAATAACATTTCCTACAGACCCTTAGCGGAAACAGAGATAACTTCTGTGTCCAAAAACTGTACTCAGACACTAATTATGAAATCATGAATAAATAAAAACAAATCTATCTTCATCAAAGGAGATACGTAAGCGCCCTTCATGGTTCCTGCCATATACCTCCCAGGCAGGATCTCCTTTGATTTCGCATTTCAAACATTGTGGGGAATGGACACCCTTGTCACGATCGCACCAGGAAATCAGCATGGTAAAATCATTTTCTTCTTCAGCCATAATTTTGCCAATCTCTCTTGCCTGATCAAAATTTACTGCATAACCATAAATTGAACATTCTATTTTTTCCATCACTCTTCCCATCCAGTACTTCTACTATTTGGCTTTTTGTATTAATAAATCCTTCCATGAATTCCTTACTTCAACAGACTCTAATCGCTCCACACATAGTGTCCACTTTTCTTCTACACCTCACTTTCAAATTCTCAGCTTATTCCATCTTTTCTTTTAAACACATTCCGATTATTGTGGTGATTACATAACTAATTACCAATTACTTCTATTCTCACAAATAGTCGTATAAAAACAAACACAGGAATACAACGATGAGTGTTGATGATAAAAAAATTATCTATTCGATGATTAAGGTCAGTAAATTTTATGATGACCAGCCTATTCTTAAAGATATATCCCTCTCTTATTACTATGGCGCAAAAATAGGTGTCCTTGGCCTCAATGGTTCTGGAAAAAGTAGCCTGCTCCGGATTTTGGCAGGAATTGATACTGAGTTTAACGGTGAAACAGTTATTTCTCCCGGACTTACTGTTGATTATCTTCCTCAGGAACCAGAACTTGATCCAACGAAAACAGTAAAAGAAATTGTTGAGGAAGGAGTACAGGGAACAGTTGATCTCCTCAATGAATTTAACCAGATCAATGAAAAATTCGCAGATCCCATGAGTGATGACGAAATGCAGGCACTCATTGACAGACAGGGAGAGGTTCAGGAAAAACTCGACACCCTTGATGCCTGGGATCTTGATTCCAAACTTGAAATGGCAATGGATGCCCTGCGCTGTCCCCCATCAGACAGCACATGTGAACATCTGTCAGGTGGTGAAAAAAGAAGAGTGGGTCTGTGCCGGATTCTATTAAAACAGCCGGACATTTTACTTCTCGACGAGCCTACCAACCATCTGGACGCCGAATCTGTAGCATGGCTTGAGCACCACCTGCAACAATATGCAGGTACGGTTATTGCTGTTACCCATGACAGATACTTTCTTGACAATGTTGCCGGTTGGATTCTTGAACTGGATCGTGGACGTGGTATTCCATGGAAAGGAAATTATTCATCCTGGCTTGACCAGAAAGAAAAACGCCTTGCAACTGAAGAAAAGAAAGAAAGTGATCGCCGTCGTACCTTAAAAAGAGAACTGGAATGGATCAAAATGTCTCCAAAAGGCAGACGCAGTAAATCCAAGGCACGTATTTCTTCATATGACAAACTAATGGGCCAGGAAACGGATAAGCTTGCTAAAGAATTGCAAATTTTCATCCCACCCGGGCCACGACTGGGTAAAGTTGTCATTGAAGCTGATCATATTCGCAAGGCATTTGGTGATCGCCTTCTGGTGGAAGATATGACTTTCAACCTCCCTGCCGGTGGTATTGTTGGAATCATTGGTCCCAATGGAGCTGGAAAATCCACATTATTTAAAATGATCACAGGTGAAGACACTCCAGACGATGGAACTATTCGCCTCGGTGAAACAGTCAAACTCTCATACGTTGATCAAAGTCGCGATGTCCTGGATCCTGAATCCACCATATGGGAGGCAATTTCAGAGGGGCAGGAAACGGTCTGGCTTGGAACACAGGAAATCAATTCCAGAGCCTATGTTGGAAAGTTTAATTTCAATGGTTCTGATCAACAGAAAAAAGTAGGGCTGCTCTCAGGTGGTCAGCGCAATCGGGTGCATCTTGCCAGAATGCTCAAAGAAGGCGGCAATGTACTGCTGCTTGATGAGCCGACAAATGATCTTGATGTCAACACTTTAAGGGCACTTGAAGAAGCGCTCGATAATTTCGGTGGCTGTGCTGTTGTCATCAGCCATGACAGGTGGTTCCTGGATCGTATTGCCACCCACATCCTTGCCTTTGAAGGAGATTCCAACGTGGTCTGGTTTGAAGGGAATTA
>JAOZQU010000172.1 GCA_029932055.1 Desulfocapsa sp. | reverse complement strand
TGTGGATTTAAATGGGAGCTGATTGTCAAGAACGAAAAAACTGGGGGCTGTCGCTTGCCTGATAAACCGGAGTGTTTTTATTAAATGTCAATTACCTTGAACACTTTAAGAGTGCCTGTTGGATGGCATTGCGTATAAAGGGAAAATTTTCAAATAGTTTTTGTTGCTGTTTAAGTGTGTCGCTCACGTTTTCGAGAATATATTCTATGGTTTCAGCAGGTTTGTTTATACCAATTTTTTTTCCAAATTGTGTGAGTTCTGTTTTTTTCGGGAAGTATTTTTTGTGGCCGTTCATTTTGAGTGCCGGTGTATCATTTTTTAGATACGGAAGTGTTGAAACGATATCGTAAACAGGGGAGAACCGTATTGTCTCAGGTTTTTGTATATCATCATAGAGAAGCGAAAAATTTTTCTTATGTGCGTCACCATTTCCAACGGCTGCAGATAAAACGATTAAACGGAAAAAAGACTCAAGGTCTTTTTTAGGAGAAGCGCAATACATGGAAATGACATTGGCAAGATTCTCGTAAGAACCTGTATATTTGTCGTCTGCCCGTTCACCAAGTAAAACTGAGAAGTCTTCCATTCCAAGATGATCTCCATTGTCACGAATATCAAAACGATGCACTATAAAGAGAGAATGGTCATCGGAAAGATGGAACTTCGGGACATTTAAACCGCATTTTTTTGCGGCAGTCATACAGAAAAATTCATTTACTGCCAGCCCCGGATATTCACTCAGTCCACTTTTGATAATCAGGCTGGGGGGGTGAAATGTTGCGTGGCTGTCACCAACTAATATTTTGGGTTGAACACCGCTGATGGAAGTTTGCAGCAGGTATTTGTCTAGAAGTTCATCAAATAAAGATTCTTTTCCCTGCCAATGTAATATTTCTGCAAGGTTTTCTTTGCCGGCCTTACGGTCTGGGAAATGATCGGAGTGGAATTGAAGTCTGCCGATACCGTAATCCCGTTGCAAGGCGAGAAACAGCATTTCGTCAATTCGAATGTGTTTTCGTAATCGTTCAGTGATACGTTCTCGAATAAAACCTTCAGGAAGGTTTTGCTCAAATATAGGATGTATTGCGCCACGACTGTAGGCGGGTAGTCGTACCGGCATGGTAAGGGAAAGTTGTTGTTTCTGTTGAGCTGAATGGTCATAGGCAAATGAAAACCGGTGGCTTTTTTCAAGGGTGCCACTCTCACCTTCCGGAACGTGTACCCGTATTCTTTTGACTCGATCACTCATCGGATAGCTCGTCAAGGGTCGGGAATCTAGCTGCTTTTATGTCAAGACGTAAGCCCATGGCTCGCAGAACGTCAATGGTGCGTTGTAGTGACCCTTTGTATACTCCACGTTCCAGTTCTCCTACAACCTGTCGACGAACTGATGCAAGATCTGCAACATCTGTTTGACGTAAGCCTCGTCGTTTTCGCGCTTCCTGTATCCTTGCACCAAGGATTTCCATGTCGTTCATGAGTTTCATGTTTAACATAATAGACATTTGTGGATAGGTTTGCAAGATATGTCTGGAAAGGTGAACAATTTTGAATATTATCTGCTAAAGGTTAATTGTTTGAAGTCAGTCAGATTAGTAAAGAACTGGCTGGAAATGGGTTAGGAGTACCATGTGGGATTTGACTGCGTACACAATATTGGTTATATTGTGTACTGGCGACGATGCAATTTAATTAAGGAGGTTGTTCGATGGCTTATACGACAATGACGGTACGCCTTAACAGTACACTAGGCGATGTTGTGGCAGCGAATGTTGGCGAGACAGGATCTTACGAGAATGTAAGTGAGTATATTCGGGATCTTATTCGTCGTGATAAAGAGCGTACAGAGCAACAAACTTTTGACCGGCTAAAAGCTGAGCTTGACCTTGCCTTCGCCGCACCTGAGAGTTCTTATATGCCGCTGACAGCGTCTGATGTTATTATGCGGAATAAGGTCTCTAAAAATAAATGACACAGTTTCTTGTACAAAATGCTGCTTCTTTTAGGATTGATGAAATATATCGCTATACCTTAAACCAATGGGGGGAAGAGAAGGCAGAATCCTATATTTTTGGTTTGTTCAAATCTTTTGAGAAGATAGGAAAACATGAGGTGTTTTCACACCCAATACCCGCTGAGTTTGCTGTCGACGGATTCTATTTTAGATATGAAAAACATTTTGTCTATTGGAAATATTTAAGCAGTGGAGTCGTCGGTATTGTTACCATCCTGCATGAACGCATGCACCAGATTGAACGTTTTAAAGAAGATTTCTCCAAACATTAATCCGGGAATATTAATCTGGGGACATGAGACTGTTTGTTTTTGCCCATTGCAACAAGAATACATGTTTCGTTGTGTTGCCTACGCGGAATTGTTGCTCAATACGCAGGCCGACAACTGCGATAATTCTCTCTTTGAAAAGAAGAAGAGGAAAAGTATCTCTTACTGACACCGCAATTTTCTGATCAGAAAAGAATCGTGAAATTTTTTTTCTTCCAGGCGCACCAAGAGGGTGAAAGCTTTCTCCTGCTTTGTGGTGGCGTAGAAGAAGTGGGAATGTAATATTTATCGCATCCACTATCAGATGATCTGAATTTTTTAAAAGATCGGGAGAGAACCGAGCTTTTGTAATTTGCAGCTGGTGCTTAAATTCGTGGACAGGGTATGTTCCAGGGCAGGGGATAGTGATGGGAGTAAATGTTTTTTGGATGATTCCTGACCCCCGATATCCTTTTTTCCTGGAAGGGCGATGAAAAAGAATGGTGTTGTTTTGCCTGACAGCTCGCAATCCGTCTGCAAGATGAATTTCGGTCTGATTTCTAGAGGATGCCAGGGCAAGCAGGCTTTCGATTTTTTTAAAAGATGGCCTGGAGTCAAGTGTCCAGCAGATTTTTTCAATGATTCTTCGTTTTATGGCCAGTGGTTCAAGGGCAAACAAGGGGAGATCAAGGCTTAGATTGTCTGCTTCCTGATAAACAAGTTTATGAAAACAGGTTTTCGTTAACTCGCTGAGAAGCTTGTCCTCTTCAGTCAGGATTGCTGCTGTTTGCAACAGAGTATGTCTCATCGATTTGTTGTATTCGTTTTCCAGTTTTGGCAGGAGATCCAGGCGAATTTTATTTCTGAGAAAATTGGTGTCAAAATTTGAACTGTCCTGACAAAAGGGGATTTTTTGTTCTTGTAAATAGGCTAGAAGCGTCTCTTTTGTTTCGTGAAGCAGAGGGCGGATGATATGTCCACTGTGCTGGTTCATGCCACTAAGGCCACTACTGCCACTTCCACGGATTAAACGAAGGAGGAGCTCTTCTGCCTGGTCATCAGCAGTGTGGCCGACGGCAATGCTTGTGGCGTGGAATTTGATCCGAAGATCCTCAAGCGCCTGGTAGCGCAGATTACGTGCTGCCTCTTCAAGGGAGGTTTTTTTGAGTGTTTTTTCCTTTTGAACATCAACCGTAACGGTTTCAAAATGAGCCGAACAGATACCAGCCTGTTCCTGAACAAGTATTTTTTCTGCACTTGTTTCATGTGGGCGTAGACCATGATCCACATAGACGGCAATACGTTTAGACGAGGGAAAGAGGAAAGAGAGAATATGCAAGAGACAAATGGAGTCAGCACCTCCTGAAACTCCTATGATAACAGGTTTATTCTTCTGTAGGAGAGAGGACGAGGCAATGATTGCACCAATGCGCTTTTGTAATGTTGTGACTGTAAGAGTATGCTGTGATCGATTTCTTTCAGTGAGCGTTTTATTTTGGTTTGAATATTCCATGCATTCGTATAGCATAGAATCAGAAGTTCTAACACCGGTAAACGGTAAGAACGCAGGGTTTTTTTTAGTATCTTTTCTGGTTTGAATTTGGCAAAAGGACAAAGATTGAGTTATGCCTCAACTATCATTAACTGACCGGGTGACAAGCTTTCTCGGCGAGCACTATAAACTCTCAGACGAAAAAGTTACTGATATGTTACCAACTTTTTTGAGTGTTCTGCAAAATCATATGCGAGATATGGAAAGAGTTCTGGGGCAGAACGATGTTCAGGCTATTGGCAGGCTTGGACATACTCTAAAAGGAGCTCTGTTGAATCTTGGCCTGAATGATTTTGCTGAGATAGCAAAGTCCATTGAAATAGCTGGAAAAGAGGGAAGTCGAGAAGTCGATTACCGTGGGTTGGTAGTACAATTAAAAGAAAATATGTCAGAAATTTTATAGTTGTTCTGGATTCCCGCCGCGCGGGAATGACGGAGCCGGAGACTTAAAAGAAAAAAGGCGAATTGAGAGTTATTTCAATTCGCCTTTTTGTATAAGAAGAGATTTCTTTACTGCGTATTATTCTCTGAGCGCGTTTAATACCTTCTGGATAGAAGCCTTAGCGTCACCAAAGAGCATCATGGTGTTATCTTTGAAGAACAGCTCGTTTTCAATTCCTGCAAAACCAACGTTCATGGAACGTTTGAGCACAACAACAGTCCTGGCCTTGTCAACTTCAAGGATTGGCATACCATAGATTGGGCTGCTTGGGTTGGTTTTTGCTGCAGGGTTCACAACATCATTGGCACCGATAACAAGCACGATATCAGTGGTGGAAAAATCATCGTTGATGTCTTCCATTGCATAGAGCTGATCGTAGGAAACATCAGCCTCAGCAAGGAGAACATTCATATGACCAGGCATACGACCGGCAACCGAGTGGATGGCATAGCGAACATCAACGCCTTCTTCGCTGAGGTAATCACCAAGTTCACGGGTAACATGCTGAGCCTGAGCTGCAGCCATTCCATAACCTGGAACAATGATCAGGGACTCGGAATTTTCCAGTGCAATGGCAACATCCTCAACCTCAAAACCTTTCATACTGCCGGCAGGGCCTTCACCAGTATCTGCGACAGAGTCGTCAATGGCCCCAAAGGCACCAAAGAGGACATTGGCAAGTGAGCGGTTCATGGCATCACACATGATTTTGGTGAGGAAGAGTCCGGACGCTCCAACAAGCGAGCCGACAATGATCAGGGCGTTGTTGTTCAGTGCAAAACCTGTCATGGATACTGCAAGGCCGGAGTAGGAGTTTAAGAGCGATACAATAACCGGCATGTCAGCTCCGCCGATCGGGATAACAGCAAGAACACCTAAAGCAAGGGAAAGGATGATAATGAGGATGAATGCAAAAGTATTGTCAGGATTCTGGAACACAAGATAAGCAAGAAACAGGGTGAAAAACACAATCCCGGCATTAACAACTTGTTGGAATGGGTAAGTAATAGGTCGTGTTGAGATAATTCCCTGCAGCTTGGTGTAGGCAATAATAGAACCGGTAAAGGTCAGGCCACCAATAATAATGGAAAGAAGCAGGGTGATTATGGTGAAATTGGCAAACGCACCGGTATGACCGCTGAACTCGGCCATGGCAACAAGTGCTGATGCAGCACCACCACAGCCGTTAAACAGGGCGACCATCTCCGGCATGGAGGTCATCTCCACCTTTATTGCAGCATAACCGCCGATGGCAGCACCGATGGCAATGGCAATGATGATCATGACAAAACCGTACATATCCGGACTGGCCATGGTGGCAATGATGGCCACCGCCATTCCGGCCATGGACAGTTTGTTGCCGAATTTGGCTGTAGCCGGAGAACTCAGGTTTTTGATACCGAGCATGAATAGTACAGCTGATATCAGATATACAAAATCTATAATATTGATAGTAGACATGATTTAACTCACTGATTGGTACATATTTTTACCGCCCGGATGTCAGAAATAATAATGCAGGTCGGACAGGGAAATGTGAACAAATGCTGCTATTCTTTTTTCTTTCGTTTCTTTTTCTTGAACATCTGCAGCATTCTGTCCGTTACCATATATCCGCCTACCACGTTAATGGTGGCGAACACGACCGCAAAAAATCCAAGCATGGATTCTGCGTTAATGGATTCCGGCCTTCCGGTGGCCAGTAATGCACCGAGGATGGCAATACCTGAAATGGCATTTGATCCGGACATGAGCGGGGTATGTAAGGTCTGAGGCACTTTTGAGATAAGCTCGGCCCCTGCAAAGCAGGCCAGTACAAAAATGGTCAAACCGATAATGATTGTTCCTGTATCCATTTTTTTCTCCTTAACCGGCCATGAGTGATTTGGTCAATTCGTGAATGACATTGCCATCTTTAGTGACAAGTGATCCACTGGTGATTTCATCTTCCATATCCATCTTGAAACCGTTTTCGTCACAGAGATGGAAAAGGAATTTTTCAATATTTTTGGAAAACATCTGCGAGGCATGATAAGACATGGTGGAAGGCAGGTTGGCATGACCGATAATATGCACGCCATGGACAACCGTATTTTCTCCCACTGTGGTAACAGCACAGTTACCACCCATTTCCGCAGCCAGATCAACAATGACTGATCCGGGCTTCATGGATTTAACCTGTTCTTCAGTGATAAGAATGGGAGCTTTTCTGCCGGGTATCAGAGCTGTGGGGATAACCACGTCTGATTTTGCAATATGCTTGGAGATCAGTTCTGCCTGTTTTTTCTTATATTCATCAGACATCTCTTTGGCGTATCCACCGCCACCGGATCCATCTTCTTTCATAGGTACCTCTACAAATTTGGCACCTACAGAATTGACCTGCTCCTTGACTTCAGGACGAACATCAAATGCTTCGACCACGCCACCAAGACGTTTAGCCGTTGCGCAGGCCATCAGCCCGGCAACGCCTGCACCAAGTACCAGAATCTTGGCAGGAGCTACTGTCCCTGCTGCAGTCATGAGCATGGGGAAGAATTTATTGATGTTATCTGCGGCCAGCAGTACTGCCTTATAGCCGGAGATGGTACTCATGGAGGAAAGAACATCCATGGATTGCGCCAGGGTTGTTCGCGGAATGATATCAAGGCCAAAGGCGGTGATCTTCTTTTCCTGGAGCTTTTTTACAATGTCGTGGCGCAGGGTGGATTGGACAATGGAAATGTAGAAGGATCCGTCTTTTAAGGCTTCTGCTTCTTCCATTGATGGCGGTCGAACTTTAACAACACAGTCGCTCTGATTGATAAGCTCTGCGGCTGAGCCCACGATGGTGGCCCCTTTATCTGTGTAATCCTGATCGCTATGGCCGGATGCCAGGCCAGCGCCTGTTTCGATCAATACGTCAAAGCCATGTTTGCTCAGTCGTTTGATGGAATCAGGAATGATAGCAACCCTGTTTTCGCCCTCTTCAGTCTCTTTCAGGACAGCGAGTTTCATGATGGGTCCTCTCTATGAAAAGTATAATAAATTGTCGACTCTATATATTTCTTAGGTAGTGCAGCTAAGAGGTCAGTATTGAATGAACAGAATCGGAAGATTACGGTATATTGGTGTAATGGTCAAGAAGTTAGGGGCGTTCTATGAGGGAACTGTAGGGCTTCTTTAAATAGATTGCAGCCTTTCCCAGAGTCTCGCGTGTATATTATGCGGAAATCCTATCAGGAAAAGTTTTTACTTGCGATTTTGCTTTAATTACAGAGATTACCACTGGCTTGTTCCTGTTGAAAAATAAGGCGGATGTGGTCGGCATTAGGACGTAAAACAAATTTGATACTTTATTTGGTCTATATATTGGGGCCACCCTCCTTTTTTTTCTCTTTCCAACATGTTTAAACAATGTTGACACAGTATTTAAGT
>JAOZQU010000390.1 GCA_029932055.1 Desulfocapsa sp. | reverse complement strand
AGCAGGAAAAGCACATATACAACACAGACCCACACGCCTGGTCCAGCGATGAAGACAGCTTATCTGATGGAGAGGAAATACGGATTGGTACTGATCCAAACAACAAAGATTCTGACAATGACGGGCTGTGGGATGATGTAGATCCTTTTCCATTACTTCATAAGGATCTGCATCCATTGCCATTTATTTATTTATTGCTGCTGGATTCAGAGTAGGGAGCCCACGATGAACAAAAGTATACAACAATTAATTGTCAGCCTGTTAATTTGCCTCTTTCCTTTCTCAATTTTTGCCGAAGAAGTATTTTTTTATCACACCGATAACTTTGGGACGCCCATGGCCATGACAAATATGGCTGGCACAGTTGTCTGGCGTACCGATGAGCTTCCCTTTGGTGAAGAATACAGTGGTGGTACTGAGGAAATTTCTGCGCAAAATGATCGAAGATTCCTGGGTAAAGAAAAGGATGAAGAGACAGGCCTTATCTATATGGGAGCCCGTTATCTTGATCCTGCAACCGGCAGGTTTAACCGACCTGATCCGGTTGGATTAGTTGATCCTGCTACGGGGCAAGTTAACCAGGAGATGTTGCTTGATCCTCAGCGGCAGAATCGGTATGTGTATGGTCTAAATAATCCGTATCGGTATGTTGATCCGGATGGGAACTCTCCTGGTGAAACTGATGGAACAATTGCACTTCGAAAAGAGGCCAGTGGAGTAGCAGCGAGAAGTCTCCAAAGATCAAGGCAATTTGCCGATTTTGCTACTGCTGTTGGTTCGGCAGGTTTGATTCGAGGAATGGGCATTAAAGGTTCCAATAAGCTGAGAAACAAACCACCATCTCCTCTTAAAAGTGCAAAAGGTAGAGCTCATTCGATAATAGAGAAGCTAGGAAAGAACGGTCAATATACCACCCACAATAATGATGGCACCTGGAAACAATACAGAGGAGCCGGACGAGATCACGGCGGTATACCTAGACCGAACGTAAAAGAGGCAGGCAAAAATGTAACACCGGATGGTAGAACTTTTATCGATAAAGGTAGAGTTAGACCGGCTCGACGTGATGAAATTCCAGGAGGAAAAAGATGATTAATAAATGCAATCTTTTTACTCTAGAAGATTTTCTATTGGCAAATAAGCCAAAAAAACTCACTGAAATAGATTATGTACATGCTGTATATAAATTGGCTGATTTGCCAATTGACTTATTTTTTTGTTTTACAAAACTACTTATACCGGAAATTAGAATTATCGAAGGATCTATTTTTTTAGATGAGTATTTTGACCTAGACACTTACAAACTGTATTTATCTGAGGGGAAAAGTAGCAGTGAAATTCAGTTGTGGATGAATTTGATTGAAATAACAGGGGTTTTTGAAGGTGTCAAAGAAAATGAGGCAGTGCGAATAGCTCATACAATAATAGAAGCTTGGAATCTAAAGTTACAGAAAGCAGTTGATAATGAAAAGGGGATGGGAAAGGCTAGGGTTATACACGATCAGGAAAATGGTGAAGTTTTTGTTACAATTGATTGCGCATAGCACCCTTTTTCCTGATATAGCACGGCCTTTCTCTTATTTTTCGCCCCAGCGGCAACCTAAGGGCAGAAGCCGGAATAACCACTGAACTATGAGCGTGGTAAAGCGCAATGTTGCATAATGCCTTCTGTTATGTTTGGTGGCCGTGAAGCGAAGAACACGCGGGAGTGCGGGGTCAGAGTGCGGGGTCTTGAATTATCAGTTTTGGGAGAAGGACTACTATTGACTGCTATTGACTCCGAAAACAGCCGGAAATTTTTCTTTTGAATACACTCCTTTTCATCGTATAGAATGGGCCGATAATGCAGGAATAAAAACTTATTTTGGCTACGACGCAAACGACCAGCGGATAAACAAACGAACGGGAGAAAAATGGGAAATATTTCTTCGCGGCATTGATGGAAATGTTTTAGCTGATATTGATCGCTCCGGGATAAGTCAAAATGAGTATGTATACCTGAACGGTCAAATGGTTGCTAAAGTGAAAGAACCTTATAATGATTCTGATAATGATGGATTGTCTGATCAGCAGGAAAAGCACATATACA
>JAOZQU010000171.1 GCA_029932055.1 Desulfocapsa sp. | reverse complement strand
GCATCCCCGAGGTAGTTTCTGGGAATGACGGATTTTATGAAGTTTTAGCCCAAAAGAATATAAAATCCAGGGTCTGCAAAATCACGCTGAATAGTACGCAGATGTTTTATGACACTTTATGCTAAAAAAAATGGTCCATCAATTGAGTTTTAAAAAAATTCTCACAAGCAGCCTTGACTTTTCAATCTATGAGTACGAGATAAAAACAAGAATAATGGCCCTGAATGCCATGCTTCTTATACTTGCAACGATGCTCGCCATAATGACGGTGGTCAGATTTATGAATGACTGTCCGTATCAGGGGAATGTAGATCTTATTTTTTCCATTCTAAGTTTTTTCGCTTTTTTCTGGATAAGAAAAAACAAAGACAGGATTGTTATAGTTGCTCACTTAACATGCGTTTCCGGGTGGGTGGTCATCAGCGCACTCTTTTTTAATGTACCGGAAGACACCCTCCGAATCGCCTGGTTTCTGGTTCTGCTGCTACCGACTTTTTTTCTCTGCAGTACAAAATTTGGGATTTTTATCTCACTGTTATCATTTTTTACGGTCATAATTGGTCATACTTTTGGCAATAGTGGATACAGTAATTATGATATTTTATACTATTCCAATCTTTCCTTTCTTGTAACGATTTTTTTAGTCTTCTACGAATATAATAGTACACAACATAAACAACGACTGGAACTCTACAGTATGGAACTGGAAGAGCGGGTTAAGGAACAAACCTCTGACCTTCAACGTGAGCAGGCGCGAATGCAAGCCATCACTGAGAACATTCCAGGAGTTGTTTTTCAATTCTACTCTAAGAATTCCGGAGAGGCAGGAGTTCACTATGCCAGCCCAAAGTTGTTTGAGATCTTTGGCTTGGAATTTATAGATAATTCTCAACTCTTTCTGCAGACATTTGTACAAAATATCCATGAAAAAGATCGGCAATCCTGGATGGATTCAGTTCAGAATGTAATTGAAAAACAGATACCATGGAAATGGAGGGGACGATATATAAAGCCTTCAGGAAAAATCATATGGTTTGAAGGACAATCCATACCAACGGTTCAAAAAGATGAAATTGTTTTTGATGGAATTTTAATTGATATCACGGAAAAAATAGAACAGGAAGCACAAAGGTTAGAAGTAACCCGGCAACAGGAGCAACTGAAAAAGCTTGAGAGTCTCAAAACAATGGCTGGCGCCATTGCCCATCGTTTCAACAACGCCATGATGGCGGTACAGGGCAACCTGGAGCTCATGCTGCGTAATTTGCCGGCTGAATCTGATGAATATCGGATGGCCTCAGATGCAGCATTGGCAGCCGGAGGAGCAACAGAGGTTGGCTCCGTGATGTTGAGCTATATTGGCCAGACTCCCCTGCATCTTCAGGACTTATCCCTTGCCGATCTTGCCAGGGACAGAGTAGACATCTTAAAAAGTCATGTACGGCCTTCAACTTTACTAAACTTTACTCCCCCGGATAAGCCTTTCTACTGCTCCATTGATCATAAGCAGATAAAAGAAGTGCTGGATGGCATACTCACTAACGCTGTAGAGTCTCTGGATAACGATTCGGGGACAATTGACATTACATTTGGTACTGAGTATTTTAGAGCAGACTCTTTCCCTCTATGCTTCCAGAACGACATTCTCAAAGACGGCATATATTCATTCTGCCAGATAAAAGATTCAGGGCATGGAATCAGTCCGGAAAAAATCTCACAAATTTTTGAACCATTTTACAGCACCAGATTTATTGGCAGAGGACTTGGCCTTGCCCTGACTGTCGGAATTATGCAGAGACATCATGGTGCGATAACTTTTGAAAGTTTTCTGAATAAGGGCACAACTGTCAGAGTGCTGTTGCCGCCCATATCATCGGCCCCGCAAACCATATCTTTGCCAGAGAGGCTCCCGAGTGAACCTGTACAGTTATCAGGCAATATCCTGCTTGTTGATGATGAGGTTCTTATCCTGTTGTCATTAAAAACACTGCTCGAACAGATTGGATTTACGGTACACACTGCATTAAATGGCAAAGAGGCTGTGAGCATGGTGCGTAAAAAGAATATTAATTTTTGTGCAGCTGTAATGGACATATCCATGCCTGTAATGGATGGTATTGAAGCCATGAAAAAAATAAGAAACATCAATCCTGCGATACCAATTGTGTTGATCAGTGGATATTCTGAGACTCATTTCTCCTTTCAGGAAGAACAGGGAGAGGAACCTGACTGTTTCCTGAGAAAACCATTCCAGCTATCTACTATACAAAAAATCCTTGAAAAATTATTGTCTTGATGTCGAGCATCTCCTGCCTTTCTGTACACATTTTTAACCACCGTTTGTTTGCAGAGCTGCATTTGGATTTTGAGATATAAAAAATTTGTGACTACTACTACCAAACGTGTCCCAACAATCCAGATATTGACGTGCGTTATAAAAAGAAAATAGAATACCAAGGAGATACAACTTTCATATGATACGAATTATACTGAATGGAAAGAAAGCTGATTTAAATGAAGTTCGATCTGCTATTTCACTTTTACGTAATGAACCAACTACAGTTGAGGTTCGAGTCACCTGGGAACATGGGGATGCGGAGCGATTAGTGCAGGAAGCCAGCCAGGAGGGTATTCAACGGATAGTCGCAGCTGGAGGCGATGGGACGTTAAATGAAGTAGTAAATGGCATGGCGAAACTTGACAGCAACAAACGTCCAGAATTGGCAATTCTGCCACTTGGCACCGCTAACGATTTTGCCTCAGCCTGTACCATCCCACAAGATCCACTGGGAGCACTACGGCTGGCTGTACATGGTACACCCAAAGCCATAGATATTGTCCAGGCAAATGACAGATATTTTGTTAACATTGCCTCCGGCGGCTTTGGAGCACAAGTATCAGCTGACACCCCCGTCCAATTGAAAAATTTTCTTGGCGGCGGTGCTTATGCCCTTTCTGCAGTTGTTAAATCGCTCAATTTTTTTAATCCCGGTCAAGGACGTTTGTCAGCAGAAGGGGTTGACCTGGAACTTTCTGCAATAGTTGCTGTTGTGTGCAACGGCAGGATGGCTGGTGGAGGACAAATCCTCGCGGCTGATGCTTATATTAACGACGGTTTACTGGATATTATGATCATTCTTGCATTTCCGCTGATAGATGCCGCACAGGTGATTCAGGAAGTACGTAATCCTTCTTCCTCCGGGAAATACGTTAAACGTTTTCGTTCAAAATGGGTTGAAGCATGGCCGGATCAAGCCAGATCTGTGAATCTTGACGGTGAACCATACAAATCCAACCATATTCGGTTTGATGTGTTGTCCGAGGCAATACAACTTGTTCTACCGAAAAATTGTCCTTGCTTAATTAAGTGATTTGATTCTTAAAAGTGATGGCGTTGTAAAAACTCAAACTTTTCGCTATCCCGTCATTCCCGGAAACTACCCCGGACAACCCCCCGGACTTGTCAATTCTTCAATTCTTTAAGTTGGTCGTCAGGATCTCTATAGTATTTATGAGTTGTTTCTTCCGAAGCCTGCGGGCCATTGAAATAATAATCTATGTCAGCGGGAATTTCAGCTGGTGACTTGCCTGTAAGAAAATAATAACCTAAACCCAACCCTGCAATAAGCAAAAGAACAATCAGCCCTTTCTTCATTTGCTTTCGCAGGGTTTTCCCAAGAAAGCCAGCAACAATAAGCCCAATAAAGATGCACAGGACTATGGCAACCTTATTCTCAAGTAACACATCCACAACAACGCCTACCATCTTGTTTTATCGTTAAAATTCATCGTCCCACTCAGACAATACTGACCTGGGCAATGAATCAAGATCAATCTTCTTTGCCTCTTCAATTCCAGCCTGGAGCGCCTCAGAATTCATCTTCTCAGTTCCTTTGGGTACTCGGGAAAGAAGTGCCTGCTCAAGTCCTTTCAGAGAGACCTGACCACTGAGATACCCAACGGCACCAAGAGCTACCATATTGGCTACAAGTTCCCTGCCAATCTGCTCTATTGCAATCTGAGTGAAAGGAATGGACACAGAACGGCTTGTGGGAAGCTGTTGCACAAGCCCTCCGTCAACCACCAGCAAACCATCCGATTTGATGTCGGAAAAATAGGCATCGCATGCTGCCTGGTTCATGGCCAGCAGCAAATCCACACTCAGTGCTTTTGGATAATCAATGGGAGCATTGGAAATAACCACCTCAGCCTTGCTCTTGCCGCCCCTTGCTTCCGGGCCATAACTCTGGGTCTGACACACATGTTTATTATCAAAGGAACCAACTGCATCGGCCATGACCACAGCTGCAGTGATAATTCCCTGTCCTCCGGAGCCGCTGAACCTGATCTCATATCGTTCATTACTCTTCATAACGTTTGACCCCGTTCTTTTCTTTTTCTTTTGCGATTTTCTCAGCGTGTTGTTTGGCTTCGGCAATAACACGCTGGTACTCTTCGGTGGAAATCGGCTTCTCAATGTCAGCAAGTACACCAATGGTAATCTTCCCTTCAAGCTCTTCAGGACTCATCTTGGTAGCCTTGTCCACAGTGACCGACCTCTCCTTAAAACCGGTGATCATTTCTACAGCTCCGCCAAGTTTATTTCTGCGACCATGCTGAACATGACAGTTGGAGATCACTTCCATGACCGAGAAGCCTCTTTTGACTATGGCCTGCTTAATCATCTTCTCAAGATGCGATGCATGGTAAACAGTGCTCCTGGCAACAAAGGATGCTCCTGCAGTTGCAGCAAGTTCTGCAATGGAAAAAGCATGTTCCACATGACCATACACAGAGGTTGTGGATTTTGAACCAAATGGCGTTGTTGGCGAGTATTGCCCTCCTGTCATACCATAGGTGGAGTTGTTGACAATAATTGCAGTCAAGTTCAGGTTTCTTCTTGCTGCATGGATAAAATGATTTCCACCAATGGCAGTTGCGTCACCATCACCCATCACAGTAAGCACTGTCAGTTCAGGTTTGGCAAGTTTGATTCCAGTGGAAAAGGTAAGGGCCCTGCCATGGGTTGTGTGCATGGTATTAAAATCAACATAGGTAGACATTCTTCCTGCGCAACCAATCCCGGATACCAACACAACTTCATTTTTACTGAGGCCAAGACTGTGTACTGCTCGCAGCAATGCACCCATGACTATTCCATTGCCACATCCCGGACACCAGACATGGGGGAATTTCTTGTCATGGCGAAGGTATTCCTGACGTATAATTTCAGCACTTTCAAGCATTTTTTTTCATTGCTCCTATTGTATTCAGATGATGCAGGATCATACTGTTGTCAAATGTTTAAGAATTTCGTCCGGAGTGATAAGCTGGCCGTTAATTTTATTATGCTTAACAATTCTACAATCTGCCTGATTTATCCGACTGACTTCCCTGCTCATTTGTCCCATATTCATTTCAGGGATAATGACAGCACGGCATTGACGAAGATAGATATCAACGTTTTTACGTGGAAATGGAAAAAGGGTAACCAGCTGTACAAGGCCGGCTTTAATTCCAAGTTCCCTTGCATCACGAACAGCCCGCAATGCGGATCTGGCCACAGACCCATAGGCAATGACAAAAATTTCAGCGTCTTCCATGAGGTGTGTCTTAATAACCATGATATCCTGAAAACCTTTGCTGATTTTCCCATGAATTCTACCTAGAAATTTTTCTATCTCCTGTGCATCCTGAGTGGGATAACCGCGATCATCATGGATAAGACCAGTCACGTGATGCCGGTACCCGTCTCCTAAAGCAGCCATATCCGGAACACCGCGATTATTATCAGCATAAGGTTTATACCATTCCGGAGGAACATCAGGTTTAACCCTGTCAAACACTCTGATCTGTTCTGTTGTTGGTAAGGTGACGGATTCCCTGGTATGGGCAACCACCTCATCTGAAAGAATAATAACCGGTATACGATATTTTTCTGACAGGTTAAAGGCTTTAACCGTCACGGAAAAACAGTCTGACACAGAAGAGACGGCCAATACAATAATAGGATGATCCCCATGGGTTCCCCATCTTGCCATTTGCACATCGCCCTGGGAGGGACTTGTTGGAAGGCCGGTGCTTGGGCCTCCACGCATGACATTAACAATGACACAGGGAACTTCGGTAATACAGCCATACCCCAGGTTTTCCTGTATGAGAGAGAAACCGGGACCACTGGTTGCAGTCATGGATTTAACGCCGGCAAGAGAAGCACCGATGATAGCGCCCATGGATGCTATTTCATCTTCCATCTGGATAAACGTACCGCCCAGTTCAGGGAGTTTTACTGAAAGAATTTCGCTGATTTCTGAAGCTGGTGTTATCGGGTAGCCGGCAAAAAAACGACATCCGGCCGCAAGTGCGCCTTCAACAATTGCTTCATTGCCCTGCAGGAGTACCTTTTTTTGGTTTTCACTGCTTTCCATTGCTGCTCCTCCTTTCAGGGTGCCTGTCCTTAATTGCAATTGCAAAGTCCGGGCAGTGAATTTCACAAAATCTGCATCCAACGCAACTGTCCATATCGTCAATATATGGAAGGCCGGCAGCGTCGGTTTTGATAATCTCTTTTAAACAAAAAGCTGAACAAATCCCACAGGATTTGCACCAGTTGTGAAAAAAAGTAACCGTATACAGTTTGGCTTCTTTCGCCTTTGTTTTTGGGGCGGTAGGAGGCTTTGGAACTTTTTTCTGTTTTGTTGTGGTGTTTTTAACCATACAAGTACCCGATGTCTTGTTTTAGATTTATAAAAAGTACGAAATCAGCATTAAATAAATTCCGCAATAAACATTCTATTTTCCTTATATCGCCAGGAAAAATAGTGTCAAGGATATTGTGTGATTTCTATTTATTAGCTTCATTTTTCCTGACTGTAATTTTAGGCCAGGACAGTCATTTCCCTGTCCAATTAGCCAATATCACTTGCCTTTACAAATGAAATGTGCTAAATGTTACTGGTTTGGAATTTCAATCCAGGCATAAAAAAAACTATGCCGATCCAATTCCCCTCTTTTCATCAAGGGGAGTCCCTGTTAGCTATTCTGATGCGATTTTGAAATACTAAGTGAAAGGAGTTAATTTGAAAAAGAAAATACTTGTTGCCAATCGTGGTGAAATTGCCATTCGGCTCATGAGAGCCATACAAGAGTTGGATTATGAGGCTGTGGCTGTTTACGAATCTCCAGATAAAGATTCTCGTCATATCCGTATTGCCAATGAAGCCGTTTGGCTTGGCAAAGGACCACGCTGTGATTATCTCGACATTGACAAGATCATTAAAGCTGCCAAAAAAACCGGTGCCATAGCCATTCATCCCGGCTATGGCTTTCTTGCAGAAAATGCTGATTTTGCCAAAGCCTGTGAAGATGAAGGAATCATTTTTATTGGTCCGTCTTCGGAAGTAGTCACTAATCTTGGCAATAAAGTTATAGCCAGAAAGATCATGGCTGATGCCGGCATTCCCATGGTACCCGGAACTGACAATCTTGATCTTGGAGACAAAGGACTCGAAGATGCCATTGCCTTTGCTGCCAAATATGACTACCCGGTTATGTTAAAGGCAACTACAGGTGGTGGAGGTCGGGGAATCAGATTCATTGAGTCTGATGAACAGATGAAGGAAGAAATTCCCATCGCAAGAGCTGAAGCCAAGGCAGCATTCAATGACGAATCAGTTTATCTTGAAAAAGTAGTCATTGAGCCCAAACATGTTGAAGTACAGATCATGG
>JAOZQU010000389.1 GCA_029932055.1 Desulfocapsa sp. | reverse complement strand
GAAATACTTCTTGCCAACCCCGGCCAGGTTATGGAAGCCCATTTCCTTGGCCATGATTATTTAATCAGTGCTGAGCGACTGCCATCCATGCAGGCTAATATGGCGGGATCGATGTTTCTGGTTCATTCTCTGGATAAATTAACCGTAGTAAAAAAACAACTGGTCATGCAGTTTCTTTTAATTTTTGTCACCAGTCTTGTTGTGGGAATCGCGGTGATCATTTTTCTCACAGGGAGCATTTTACAACCGGTTCAACAGCTTATTCAAACGGCAAAACTTGTATCAACCGGTGATCTGAATAGTCGTGTGAAAATCGACTCCAAAGACGAATTCGGCCTGTTAAGTAAACATTTCAATATAATGACAAGTGCTGTTCAAAAAGCAGATAATGCTCTCAAACAGCACAGCCGGGATCTTGAGCAACAGGTTAAAATGAGAACTCTCTCCCTGCAGCAGAAAAAGGAACAGTTGGAGGGTTATATCTCTGCAATTGACAACATCGGTGTAGGGTTGTGTATAATTGATGCTGATTATCGCATTCGCACCATGAACAAAACGTTCATTAGCTGGTTCGGCGATCAGCATGGCAAAACATGTCATAACATGATTATGAACCAGGCAACTCCGTGCTCCCAATGTAAATTAAAAGATGTCATAGAACAACGCAATATAGCCAACTACCAGTTCACCAGATCACCAGATCACCAGATCACCAGATCAGATGAACACACTTTTGAAATCGTGGCAACGCCGATCTATAACAGCGATGGCACAACGGCTAATATGGGGATGATTCGTGACATCACCAGACAAAAAATAAAGGAGGAGGAAAAATTAGAAACAAGTCGTCACGAGGAACAACTCAACAAACTCGAAAGTCTTAAAACAATGGCTGGAGCAATTGCTCATCGTTTTAATAATGCCATGATGGCGGTACAGGGCAATCTGGATCTCATGCTTCTTACCCTGCCTGCTGATTCCAATGAATTCAAGATGGCCTCTGATGCAGCACAGGCGGCCAGAGGCGCATCTCAAGTTGGCTCCACAATGCTGAGCTACGTTGGCCAGCAACCAATGAAACTCCAGGAGCTCCCCCTTGAAGATATTGTCAGGGCATGCATAACCGCATTTCAAAATCGCTTTCAGACTTTCAGTTCTCTAAAATTTACGCCACCGGATCAACCTCTCTACTGCTCCATGGATCAGCAGCAGATAAAAGAGGTGATAGAGAGCATACTCACCAACGCTTTCGAGTCTCTAGGTGATGACAGAGGGACAATCGAAATAACATTTGGTACTGATTATTTCACAGTGGATTCTTTTCCTCTATCTTTTCAGAATGACAATCTCAAAGACGGCATGTATGCGTTTTGTCGGATAAAAGACTCAGGCCATGGGATTAGCCACAAATACTTATCACGAATTTTTGAACCTTTTTACACCACCAAATTTGTTGGTAGAGGACTCGGCCTTGCATTGACAGTAGGTATTATGCGGTCACACCGTGGTGTTATAACTTTTGATAGTTCTCCAGAGAAAGGAACAACTGTCAACGTGCTTTTGCCATCCTTATCGTCGACTCGGCAAACAATGATCTCTTCTGAAAACAACCAGAAAAAAACAGTACAGCTATCTGGAAATATTCTGCTTGTTGATGACGAAGAGATGGTTCTTGAAGTTGGCAGAAGAATGCTTGAAGTTCTTGGTTTTACGGTGCATACAGCTTCCGATGGCCAGGAGGCAATAAACAGAATCCACCAGCAGGATATTGATTTTTGTGCAATCGTACTTGATATTTCAATGCCTGAAATGAATGGCATTGAAGCCATGAAAGCAATAAGAAAAATTAACCCTGCTCTTCCGGTTGTATTAAGTAGTGGATATTCTGAAGATACTTTTTCATTTAAAGAAGATCAAGGGACGAAGCCTGATGCTTTCCTGAGCAAGCCATTCCAGCTATCTGACATACGACACAGTCTTGAAAAGTTGATGGCGTCGTAAAAAACTCCATCTGCTCCGTTGTGCGCCCCGCTTATGGCATAGCCGTCAAGCTAAGAGGCTTACCCCTGTTGGCAGGAACTTCTAAGCATTTTAAAAATAAA
>JAOZQU010000388.1 GCA_029932055.1 Desulfocapsa sp. | reverse complement strand
ATACAAGTACTACTTCATTACTACATACGTCAAGGAGATTTTCAAGATGGCCAACAAACAACGAACCTTAATTCTGGAAACCATGGAAACAATGCTAGAATTTCAGCTCAGAGGTGTGCGTCAAGCACTTGGAAGAGAAGAGGACGCTCAAAACGATGTCGCACGACCGAGAAGCAGAAAACGTAAGTCTCTGGTTGTTGTGTGCGCAGAGATACTTACTGAGCGCCAAGGTGCTGTGCATGTTGATGAGCTGGTAGAGATCCTAAGAGATGAGTATGGGCGGGTAACAGATCGGGATTCTTTATCCAGTGCTCTGGCCAAAAAATCAAAGCAAGGTATATTGGTTCGCCGTATTGCTCCTGCCACGTTTGAGGCAATAGAGTAGCTATGGTTGAAATAGATGACGTTCTGGCGCAAATGCAGATCACTCGAGCTGACCACCTTCCAGTAATTGCAGCTTTTTGTCGCCGTATTAATCTGATTGAAATAATCAATCGTGTCGTGCCCACTGAGATGGATGTGAGTGCCGGCACTATTATCCAAGGGATGGTTCTTGATACTCTTTCAGGCCGCAGCCCCCTTTATAGGCTTGCCGAATTTTTTGAGCATCAGGACACAGAGTTGCTGTTAGGGGAAGAGGTTGCCCCAGCGTCATTTAATGATACTACTGTGGCCAGAGCAATGGATGCTGTATTTGATGTTGGAGCCGAGAAAGTATTCAGTGCCGTGGCCTTCAAGGCATCATGCGAATTTTCGCTGGACACTAACCATGTGCATTTTGATACCACATCTGTCAATGTGTGGGGTGATTACGATCTGTGCTCACCAGAGTCTGACAGCATAAATGTCACCTACGGATATAGCAAGGATCACAGGCCAGACCTGAAACAGTTTCTTATTAAAATGCTGTGTGTTGGACGCAACGTTCCTATTCTCGGCAGTTGTGAAGATGGTAATAAGTCCGATAAGGCTATCAATAACTCTTTGCTGAGTGATATCAGTAAACACATGGCAAAGTACGGCTTGGAGCCAGGAGCATTTGTTTATGTTGCAGACTCAGCAATGGTGACCAAGAACAACCTGAATGTAATGGGAAGTAACCTCTTTCTTACCAGGTTGCCATTTTCTTATAATGAGGCCAACCGTGTGGTGGGCGAAGCGATCAGCGAAGATAACTGGAAGGAAGTTGGAACCCTCAACGAGACACCGGCAACAGCAAAACGCCCTGCCACAATTTATAGAGTTACTGAAAGGACTGTTCAGTTATACGAGCAGGAGTATAGAACTATTGTCGTCCACTCTTCTGCCCATGATAAACGACGAACCAAACGTATCGAGAGAGAAATCAAGTCCTCTGAAAAGAAGTTGTTAGAAACAATTGCCGAGGAGGCAAAACAGGAATTTTATTGCCGGGCTGACGCTGAAGCTGCGGTATCCCGTTTGTGTGAATCAGAAACGGAACTGCACAGCATCATTGCCTCTGTTGAAGAAAGAAAATATTATGGTCGAGGACGACCACCCAAAAACGGTGAAAGGAAGGTAAGCAGTGTTCGTTATGCCATCATCGCTTACATAGAAGAAAAAACTGACCGTATAACGCAAAAACGAGATGAGGCAGGCTGTTTTGTTCTGCTGACTAATGTCCCCACTCAAGGTGAAATGGCAGAAACAGGGGAGGAATTGCTCCAGGCCTATAAGGAGCAAAATGGAATTGAACGAAATTTTTCTTTCCTGAAGGATCCTTTAATTGTGAATGATCTGTTCCTGAAAAAACCGGAACGAATCGAGGTACTGGGTGCAGTGTTATTGATGGCATTGCTTATCTGGAACTTGATTGAGCACAGTCTGCGGCTATATATTACAGAAAACGAAACAACTCTTCCGGGTTGGGATAAAAAGAAAACACGCCGCCCTACGGCCTTTATGATGAGTACAAAGTTTATGGGGCTGACACTTGTCAGAGTTGCTGGAATATGTAAATTTACGTCACAGCTCACTGATACTCAGCACCGCTATTTGACAGCATTGCACTTGTCGGAAAATGATTTACTTGGGAAAACTTCAGGAAAAATAAGCTCGAATCTTTAGATTAGGTGGGGAACGTGTG
>JAOZQU010000170.1 GCA_029932055.1 Desulfocapsa sp. | reverse complement strand
AGCATCTGACTCTTAATCAGCAGGTCCGGGGTTCGACTCCCCGACGGCCCACCAGACATATCAAGCACTTGGCTCATTTTGAGTTAAGTGCTTTTTTTGTTCCATATGAAACTCTGGGTGAGAAAAAAGGTCGAGGGCAAAGCAAAAAAAATAATATTGAATGTCACATGCAGAAGCCAGTGGGTGTTTAGTCCACTCGTTGATGTGTACTAAAAATATTGAATGGCTTGTTTTTTTCTTTTTTCATCAACACTTTGAGCAGGTTCCGCTTCTTAATGTGACCCATAACAATTCCTCCGTTGGTATTGTATTGATCATAATCTCCCTGACCACCATGCCCACCTTCTTTTTCGGATGCTTTCACAAACTTGTGAAGGAGAAGATGCTTCTTTTTATCTCTTTTCAGCTTTCCTTCAGCAATGTTTTCAAACTCAAAAATAAACATTCCATCTGCATTTTTGTGTGACTTTTTTAAAGATCCACTTGGTGTCACCATCAAAAAAACTTTGCCTTTTTCCTCGAACATGCTGGCAGCAGTCAAAACAACATAATCTAAATTTTCAGAATCCCTGTAATCGACTAACGGACCAATATATTTCCAGGATTTCCCATGGTCATGTGAGACCAATAAAAAAGTTTTTCTGGATTTCCAAGCTCCCATACCTCTTGGGATTTTACTCCCCTCAAGACTCAGATACAAAAGTCCTTTAAAATATAAAGCAGCCGGTTCTGTAAAGACAAGATAATCAGCAAGGTCGGGATGGAGTGAGTTCAGGTCAATTTTTACCCCATATGATTTAAGGGTAAACTTTGTTGCACCAAACAATGCAGTTTCTTCACTCCATGGCCCCTGAGGTGTTGTAGAGGTCTTGTAGGCTATCCAACCATATGCATATAGCTTGTCTTTGGCTTTGTAGGGCTTTTTGGTAAAATATTTATGCCAAAAAAGTTTCCATTCCTTTCCTCGGTCACCGGGATCATGAACCAAAGTGGACACTTCATGTCTCCATACCCCTAAAATTTCTTTATTATTATAAATAATTTTTTCTTTGACGGCAGAATTCAATGTTTTCACATAATTCCATTTTGTCCCGTGATCTGAGGATTTGGCCAAGTAGGTACTTACTTTAGGCATTTCAATGGATGAGTATGTCATCCAGCCGGTATTGTTATCATATTCAATAGATGGATCGTAAATGCCATGTTTAGAATTTCCCTGAGCGATTTCCACTGCAGCATAACTTTTGTGAGATTCATTTACAGCACCCATTGCGCCATAGGCCTCCTTCTCAGCTTTTACAGGATCGACACAACCCGCCAGCAAGACAGTAAGGCTAATGGCAGAAAAAAAAGATAAGAAATTGTTCATAAATCCTTCCTCCAATTGACAAATATTTTCATCTTTTTTGACAAAAAAATTATTCAACATAGTGGCAGCTACCCTGGCAACCGCCCAACGTACTTATTATACAATCTATTTTCAAAAAAATGGCACACGCGTATTCCTTCATTCCATTGGTCAGGTATAAATCTTTTATATCGTAAGCCATTAATTTTAGCCACTTTTATAGACCTATGCTGTTCATTAAATTCCTCTATGGCCAGCAACTCTCCTACATAGTTACAATGATACTCATCATCATGGCCTACAGTGTCATCAAAATAGCACATGACTCGAGGCAGATATCTCTTTAAATCATGTTCAAAAATTCTCAAAGCCATTTTGGTTGAAGTATAATAATCCAGATCAAAAGAAATAAATCCTATGGGTATGGGTGGAATACTTTCATCTTCAAGAAAAGATGGAACGGTATGAGTCACATCTCCGAGTACCAGTGTACTTTTTTTAAGTCGTGAACGAAGCGCGTGCTCATCCATTTTATATGCTCCAGCCTGCCACACATAAGGAAGGTCACGGAAATCCTGTGAAAAAGGTAAGCCATCCTTGATATCAAAACCAAAAATTTTTATAGAGACACCTAATCTCCGTTCAAGCTCATCAGCAATGCTTTCAATTGCTAAAAGCCCGTTTCCGCCGGCAACGCCAAATTCTATAACGGTTATTTGAGGAATACCGAGGGACTTTGCCTGAAGCGCGGCTTTAAAAATTCCGTATGCATAGGGAGCACCTCCAATGCATCAAAATCAACACGTAATTGAACGGGCAGGAAGGGCATACGACGAAAAAAAAATTTAAAAAAATAGGCCGGATTTGATGTAAGCTTGATAAACTTTGCCAGGAAGCTTTTAGTTCGCATGTGGGCCAAAGATTCTATTTGTGTTGCCATGTAAAAAATCACCTCACCTTGAGTAGTTATCGACAAGAGCGGACAAAACCACACCACGAGCCGAGAAATACTCCTTCTCTGTATCTTAAGAAGAGTCTGATATATGCCTTTGACGATAAAGTGTAGGATCTATAACTTGAGCCATTTTATCAACATTTAAATCTTTACCCAGAAAATTTGATATTTGATGAAGTTCAGGTATTGGGTTATCAAGCAACTGTTTATAGTTTACCTCAATAAAACTAAAATTGTCTTTTCTTTTTGCAACAAAATATACTTCTGAAACAAGTTTTTCAAACAGAAGCGCAATTTCCCGTTCAGAAACACTGTCGGGGTCTTTTTCGTTTCGGATAAGCATTTTGCGTTGGGAAGCTATGATTTCCGGCATGGATCGTCGCATAAAAATTGCCCTGTACGAGTAGGTCGGAGGCAAAAATGACAAGAGAGAGAAAATGATCTTTACAGCTTTGCCGTGAGCGTTTGTAAGCCAGGTGTGATTCCCTTCCGGCAACATTTTCACCTTCTCAAACTCATAGTACCCCTTTGGGTTGTCATCATCCGCCTCTCTCATGTTATCCGTTAAAACTGTTATGCCCCCGGCCTCAAGCATTTTCATCATCAGCGAGGTACCGGATCGAGGAAGCCCAGAAACAATTATGACAGGTTTAAGGTCTTTCCTTCCGGCAAATAACGAAAGAAGTTTTTTTATCATAACGATTCATCCTGATTTAGATATTATGGTTGACAACAGTTAAGCAAAAAAAAGACCTGCCATCCTTGCAACGTGGGTTAAGTTGAGACAAAAACAGCTCAACACAGAGCCATAACCAAGGAGGCCGTTCATGGAAAAAATAGTAAAATATATCGGACTGGGTGTCCATAAAACTCTATATCTATCGCAATTGCAGATCAGGGTCATGATGAAGAAGTGAGATATTATTGAATCGTTGGCTTCGCCGCCGACAGGTAAAAAGGGGGCAATGGGTACTTGTTTGCTCTTGACAATATCTACCATATCAGTTCATTATCTTTGGAATTATGCAAAATCTAAAAGGGTTCATCTGTTCCAATCAGCGTTCAAGTTTGATTTTCTAATCAAGGAGCCTCGATTTTTCTTGCATATATGTTAATCACCATTCCAATATGAAGGATGTCGAACACCTCCTGCGCGTAGGTTGCCATACCATAGGCTGCCGATAACCCCTTTGTTCCTAGCCCTGATAGTCTTTTTTCAAATGTAGAGAAGGGCATCATGGATTGGTACTGAAGATCATGGGTTTTGAGCCCATGTTTTTGCAGCAACAAAGAAAGGTTTTTTGCAGTGAAAAAGTTCAGATGAGCTGGCGGACAAATAAATGGATCATTTTCTTGGATTATCATCCGGAATATGTTACGGAAATTGGGTACTGCAATCGCCAAAATCCCATCATTGGTTAATAGATTTGAGGCTTTGGATATCCACAAATCTACATCATGGGCATGTTCCAGAACCTGGGTCATCAAAATAACAGAAAATGAATCAAGGTCGGTCTCAAAATCTTCAAAGGGCACGGGCAGCGGAGACAAACCTATCATCTGCTCAGAAATAATTCGCTCCGCAGCCCCTAGCTCAAGTGCGGTGACATCATAGCCATGCTGCACTGCTTCTGTCGAAAGGTATCCATAGCCGCTCCCAACATCGAGCAAATTCCTATTCAACAGCTTGTGGCCTTCGGTAAGCTTCAATATCGTTTCGATGACTTTGGTGTTATAGGCAGGTAATCTGGGATATTCCTTCTGAACTAGCTCGACAACTGAGTCGAAATCTTGTGTCTTCTGCAGACTATTATCGCGCCTGAACCCACTTTCTGAGTAAAAATCCTGTAGATAAACCATTGATGGTCGTGGATTAACAAATGCATAACCACATGACTTGCATCGGTCGATGCCAAAGGTGCCAACCTCCGTTGTCTTCGTTCGCCAATGGCGTATTGCTGATGTACAAATAGGGCAAAATTTGTATAGGCGTTGATCGAGGTGTATGTTCAATTCAGACTCCATTACATGCAGAATTAAAATTCTATCTCATCTTGCGATTTTGCCAACTTTTTAAATACTTGGAAATGATATATATAAGCAGGTGTTCCGTTCAGATGACAACAATGCTCACCGAGCAGTAATTTCCCATGCCGAATTCTATCGAATTCTGGGGACACTATTGCTTATCTTAACCCTAAAACAAGAAGGAGGTCCCGGATCGAGGAAATCCGGAAACAATTATAACAGATTCAGGGTCTTTGCTTCCGGCAAAAAACGAAAAAAGGTTTTTCATCATGATGATTCGTCCTGATTTGTCTCTTTTAAAGAAAGGGGATCCACGGCTGTTTTAGGTGATTCTTTCAAGGTATTGGCCAAAAGCAGCAAAACACATCGTACCGATAATAAACAGGCAGCGACAATGCTGCGGGGATCCCAAAAACCCAAAGTGTAATGCAGACGGTAAAATCGATATACCCCTTGATGAAAGGCGATTATCCTGACAGGATTTTTTTTAATTGTATGTTTATTCTGTTCATGGTGAACAATTGAAGCTTGTGGAACACAGAATATTTTTTCGCCTTTTTTTTGGATTTTTTTGCACCAATCACTATCCACCCAATATCCAGAGTACCCTTCATCCCAGTATCCAACTAAATCAAGCAGATCTCTCTTAAAAAGCATACATGCCGCAGAAATCTGTTCCACTTGAAAGGGGGCACTGCTGTTTAAATTATGTTGCGCCAGGTATCGTCGTGAAAATGTATTGTTTGGGAAAAGCCTGGTGAGCATGCTCTGCCGACCAAAAACACCGTTGATTGGTGATGGAAAGTCTCTGGCACTTTCCTGCACAGATCCATCGGAATTATACGTCCTGGGAGCAACCATGCTGATATCCGGATAAATTTCCATAAACCCCATCATTTTAGAGATACAGTCAGGGGCAAGCTCTGTGTCTGCGTCCAATAGGAGGATGTGTGTCCCTGATATTTCTTTACACCCCTGATTAACAGCCTTGGTGTGGCCCACGTTTGTTCTGTTTTGAAGAAGTCTGACTTCAGGAAAAGCCTTTGGCAGCATTTTGCAGGTTTCATCGACAGAAGCGTTGTCGACAACAACAATTTCATGGAAATTGTTGTCAGAATTGTGCAAAGAACAAAGGCAGTCGGATAACAGATCCCAGCAGTTAAAGCTTATGATTAAAACAGATAGCAATCTTTCTTTCATGGCTCATGAATGGGCGGTTAAATGTTATTTCGTCCCCGTTCCTTAGAACATTATGCCAACAGTTTCATTCTACGCGAGGTGGCAAAACAGAATGTTTCGGTACGCTATTTTGGGATATGGCCTTGCCCGGCGCATTGAACGTTTACCACTTCTTTGTAAACAAAGTGCAGCGGTCACAGGCTGTTGTAATCATAGATTTTTTATTTTCGGAAAATAATGACCGTGCGCTTTGATATTTTTGATTATTCCAAATAGCCTCCAGAGGTTTGTCAAAAATAGTGTCAAAATCATCTTTCTTTTTATAGACGACGCAACAGGGCGCAACATGACCGTCAGGATGAATGGTCATGGACCGGTACAGATAGAAACATCCTCCAGGTATAGGCTTCTGCAAAAAGCGGCCGGTGAGGGCTTCTTTCTGGCTGTTGCCGGCAAAATCAGGGAACCATCGCTGGGCAAGTTCCGGCTTGTCAGGTGCGTCTATGGGGAACCCTACCGGAATAAACCGTATCAAGTCAACTCCTATTGCCTCCGCCATTTTTTTGGCTTCTTCAAGCTGATGACAATTATGTTTCATGACAATATATTGCCATTCGATTAACGGATATTTTTTTTTAAGTTTTTTTCTGGTTCGAATAATTTTTTTGAGATTGTTGAACACAGTCTCGATGTTTCCGCCGACCCGGTATGTGGAGTAGACATCCTGGCTGAGGCCATCAAGTGAGACCACCAGATATTCGAGTCCTGAAAGAACCAACTCCTCGGCGTCAATGTTCCTGACATTCAGATTGGAGCTTAAATTGTTGCTGATGTTTTTTCTCCGGCAATAACGGATCATTTTAAAAATATCTTTATTGAGAAAAGGTTCGCCCCAGTTATGCAAACTGACCTCGTACGCATAAGGGCTGATTTTGTCTATGATTTTTGCAAATTGATCATATCCAAGGAGTTTTCTGTCTCTATCAATTTCCCTGGTACCGGTAGGGCAAAGAGGACATCTGAGATTACAGATATTCCCCGAATCAATGATGTAGTAATAGGGCAATCCCTTTACCTGAACACAATGCCTTTTACGTTCGAGTTCAATAACAGCAAGATTGAATAATTTTTTCGGCGTACTGTGTTTGAAAATGCTCAGGGCGTGCCGTTTAAATCTGGTATACTGCGGTACCTTTTGCAGCGCGTCGAGGATGTCTTGATTTATGGAGCTCATTTTTCGTGTCCGTCAGGAGAGTTATAGTGTAATGGCCTTCCGGTAAGCAGCCAGTGCCTGTTCCGTTGTCTTGCGCCATGAACAGCGCTTATTTCATATACCCAAGACTCTTCAAGTGATTGGTCAACTTGTCCCTTTCTTCCTTCGTGAGCTGGACTCCATCTTTTAGTGCTGGAGTAACTTTTTCGAAAAGTACCGTGTTGTCCCGCAAAAAAGTTTGGGCAAGACTATGCTGCAAAACCTTACCATCAATATCTGAAAGCAAAGGGAGTCCCATTATATAAAGCACGGTGGGCATGATATCGTAGACAGTTGCATCACATTTTGTTGCTCTAATGATACTTCCGAAAGCTGCCCAGAAGCCATTCTGCTCATGATCGCCGCTTATATTTAAATTGCCGAGTTTATGGTTTTGAACGACCTCCTTGCCTACTTCCTCTCGAATGGAGTACCCCTCCTTCAAAATAACAATCAGGTCAGGAACATCTATATGGTCTGCTTTTTTGTAAATTTCTCTCCCTTTATGAACTTCAGACACAATGCGTTTCCCGGTTTCAGGATCACGTTGCTCCATGAGTGCTGTTTCAAGTTCCAGACAAAAAGCATCATATTGCTCCTCAACCACCACTCCCTGGGGCTCCCGCCCCTTCAGGTTGATAAAAACCATTCCATAGCCAAACATGGCAAAAGCCGTAGTCTTTTCCCAATCTATTTCAGATGCCATCAGGCTACCACCTGGCAGGATTTTTTTTAAAGAACGTTTGAGGGAAGCAGGAATAATAGACTTAAGACGTTCTACTCCAAATTGCTCAACAGCTCGGCAAACAATTTTGCTTTTCAGTAAAGAGTGTAAAATTTTATTCTTTCCCTGTTCATTGCCTCCACGCATGGACAGAAAACCGTTCTCCTTAAGAAAACTGTTTATATAAAAACTTTTCCGGGACGACATAAATCCGTGGTCAGACACAAGAAAAAGGACTGTTTGTTCATCCATATTCAAAAGTACGTCTCCAAGAATATCGTCAACCAGCCGATAGTAGTCCACGCATATAGGTGTCATGTCCATGATCTCATCCCAGAA
>JAOZQU010000169.1:5175-7828 GCA_029932055.1 Desulfocapsa sp. | reverse complement strand
ATCTCGAATAAAAGTAAATCTGAAAGCGATGACTGCGTACCCTCTATCATCGAAGAAAGAACAGCCTCTTTTCGAACATACATATACAAAAAGAGTGAAGTGTCAGGCAGTAGTGTGGAGACACTATCCAACCGTCCAATAGCAAGCAATGCCTGGTCAAATTTATCTCGCAATTCTGCCGACCATTCAATCATCGGCTCCGGAGGAAGAGGAGACGGGACAAAAGCCTGCACCTGCTCTCCGACTGTTGACACAGTGATGTATTGTCCCTGGAGTTCTCGTTTCATTTTAACTTAAAATAAGAGTCTTCTTTGTTTTACGTTAATGGCTTAAGCTAAAATAACAAACAGGGGACGAAATGTAAACAAGATTAAATATCACAAGATATCTAGAGATAGGAGCTACCTAGCCTTTGATGAACTTCAAAAAAATATGCCTGCCCAGGTTTTCCTGTAATTAAGCAGCTGTCCCTGAACTGAAGCAAGTCTTGACTTTAACGGGCAAAGTTTAATCATCAATCGAGAATTTGGAGTATAGTTTTTCAAGAGTGAATCGGTTTCTTAGTTTTGTAACAGTGTTTTGGTTCGCATACATGCCCTTCTCCCAAAATGACTTTTCCTTTGGATATGTTTTTAACCATTTGACCCGGACAAAGTAAGCACAGACCTTAGGGTCGTCTGCAACGTCCTTCATATAATGACCTTTGAAGTCAGCTTTTAAAAAGGGGATTTCATCGTCATTTACAGTTACAGTGAACTCTTTGATACTTTTAGAAGTTTCAACGACGTCACCGGCCCCCACATATCCAGATCCTGGTATGCATATAAAAACTCTTGCCCCTGGTGATAGCTGCTTCAGAGTACGCGTATACCACTCACCTCCATCAGCAGTGATAAAGCCATATTTTCTTGCATCTTCCCAAACTAAGTTGCCGTCGCCATCATCACCATACGAGACATAATAATCTCGGCCGTTCCAAGTCTCAATTTTTTTAGCTGATGGTGATTTACTCGTTTTGGCTTCAGCTTCATGAGGATCGATTAGCCAAGTTCGAGAAAGGTATTCAGAATCTCCGTCTTTAAAATATTGAAAGAAAACAGCATTAATCGGAACTCCGAAATTATCTGACAGGTAGTTAATTATTCGATCAGAAGCATGATCGAGTTCTGCCGCTACAACTATAAGTTGGAGTTCCTCGTTGAGTTTTTCAGGGGGATTGCCACCAAATTTTTCAGCAAATCCTTTCTCAAATTCGTCGTCCCCATTTCTTTCAGTATATATGTCGGTAATATCATCATACGACAGAGTTTGAACCCATGAGGCATAATCGAGCAGCTGAGCAACAACTTCTCTTGGTGTCTTGTGACGTTTCAATTCAATAACGGCTAGATTACCGTCGCTGTTCATTGCAAGCAGATCGATAAATTTACCATGGGTAGTTGGGACTTGGCGGCCAATTAGTAACAAATCTGGAGAAAGAAGCGAAAGGTCTTCGTTCAGGATCTCTTCAAGTTTTTTCTCTGATTCTAATACTGAGAAACTAACCTTTTCGAGCTGTTTGTCTATTCTCCATAAGCCGACTTCTATTGACATGAGATACTCCTCCATCGAAAGCAATAAATGAGGAAAAAGATTGATGATTGCTGTTCTCTGTTATTCACCTGACCCCACAGAGTCCTTGACTAATTTCAGGAAACCTTTTGTATCATCCATTTCCAGTTGTTTAACTTTGATATTGAGTTTTGCACCAATTCTTATAGCATGTGCGACTTCTTTTTTTTGCATTTCACGAAGAGCCCGTAGTTCATATTTCTGTTTATCCCGACCATATAATCTATCTTGAATAATTTTTGGATCTCCCGTGATAACTACTAATTCTTCAGGCATGATCTTCTTGAACGTAGCTAGAGGGATTTTTTGGATTTTTCCATCAGTGTCAAATAGAACAAAATGACCATCCAGGAGGAATGAGCCACCTTGCGAAGTCTTTTTTTCTAACGCTAAAGTCAAACATTTTTGGTTATCTTTTAGAGCGGAAACTTTTTTACTGGAAGGGTTGTTCAATAACGACTTATTGTGGCTCTCGGATTTGATAAGTTCGCTTGCCGTTAAATGAGTAAATGTATTGTCTACACAGACATTCCTGCAAATTGTCGATTTACCTACACCATGAATTCCACCGACAAATATTAACTTCTTTTTTCCAATAGGTTTTTCCTTTACTCCTCCCTTTTTTAACACCTTCCTCAAGAAGGATTTATCCACATAACAAAATGATTGTGGAATCTTAAAATTGAGGTTGATTACGGTTGGGTTTATTGGTGTGTTTAAAATAATGACTTCTTCAATTGGAATAGCATAAGCTGTTTTTCTGCCAGAAAAATACTCTCTAAAAAATTTCCTGGTTATTCCACTGGACGATTTTGTCTGTTCCCATATCCGTGAAGGAGCTCCTGATAAAACTTTTCCAACTCTTGCAATACCGATTATCTTTTTTTCTGGTGAAGAAGAATAAATGATAATACAGGACACATTCTCTCTGAAAGCTGACTTACGATATTCAAAATGTTTTTGGGAGTTAATAATCTTGTTGGCAAAGATTGGTTTAATCGGGAAGAAAGCAATTTCTGATTGCTCCTCTTTCTCTTTTCTC
>JAOZQU010000169.1:0-5165 GCA_029932055.1 Desulfocapsa sp. | reverse complement strand
CATATATCTGGTCCATCGCGAACAGCTGAGGGTTTGTATATTGCCATTAATGATATCATTGGCCTGCAACCATTTTGACTTTATCGGTTCGGCTAAATGTTGAGTTAGACGAAAAAGAATCACCTTAGTCTTTTTCGTCGCCATATTTTCTATCTCTTCATGAGAATATACTGTTCTCTTTGAAACAAGCTGTACAATTTCATTAATTTCTTCGTAATCTCCAATTTGCTCTATGATACCAATGGTTGTGATAGCTTTCTGATCCCGAGACCTATAAAATAAGAGTATATCCCCTGGAGCAAGACCTGAAATTCTGGCATGACTGAGGTACGCTTGTCTTATCGCATTACCCGCTACTTGTCCTGGCGCCGAGAACAGAAACTGCTGGCGTTGATTATCGGGAAATAAAATCTTATGGTACCGAGGCTGAATGGGTACAATGTACTTTCCGACAGATGGCCCCGCAATAAAATGAGGAAAATATTTTCTGTGATAGTCGATGGGAGACAATATTTCAGGGGGTGGTTCCCGAGGATGCTCCTTTACATACACAGCATCTTCCCGATAGTCTCCAAAATAACTGAACCCAAAATCTTTGCAAAAATCAATTAGGAAATCCTGCTTTCCCGGTCTGGTATGCAAATAAATGTGCTCGACTTGGTTGTCAAAAGCATAGCGAAAAGCAGCCTTTAAAAATAACTCTCCAATTCGACGTCCTCGGACAGTTTCTCCGACCTTAAACGTACAAAGCTTGAGAACTTCACCGGGCAAAGCCTGATTATCATCAGTTAAGATTGGATTTGTTTCCAGATTGAAAATACATATGGCCCCTATCTCACCGTCACAATCAGGATGAACCCAGGCCCGGCGGCCATCTCTCGCTTTCGCTTTATACCAATCATCAAATTCAGGGTAATCTTCCCTCAAGGAATCGAAGAAAGGCAAAGCAACATCAATTTGATAAAGTGCCAGCTCTTCAATATTTGGCAAAGAAACGGGAATGGACGCATGAATGCGTTTCAGAAATGCGACAGCCTGTTGCAGATAATGAACTCGACCGGAGACACCAAGCCGACCTGCCTTTTTATGAAGTCCTCTATCTTCGGTGATTAAGATATTTGCTGCATCTCTGTAGATAGAAAAGAGTATCTCATTATCAACACGGTCATTGTCATTTGACTGCGTTAAATCATATGTTGTCAACTCTTCTTCTGACGGTGGCTCTGGTGGTGGAGTAAGAAGCGTATACTTTCTAAAACGAGACAGACTGATTTTCTGTCGTTCTTCATCAGGATCTCTTTCAATGTCATCAAGAGAGCTAGGATGAACCAATAAAGTGTGCTTATGTATGTTGGCTAACCTGACAAAATCTCCAAAACTGGCATGAAGAGCTCTGGATGAATCTTCAAGTGGGATGATAATATTTGTGTCGAGGAGTATTCTCATCTTTGATTATTCTATTCCTCGAAGAGCAATTGCTCCACCCATTCACGGTCACGGAAACACCGGATATAACATTCAGCGGCTCTGCTATATGGCATATCGGCGGCCATTAACCCTCTTAAATCGCTCTCAATATCTTGAAAAGCAGGGTTGTTTATTCCGTACCTATCACCCCGTTCAACCAGCTGCTTAATTTGATTATACAATGCCTCCCTGTCTTCATTGAATGTTGGAAAATCAAGGTTCAGGAGCAATTTACTTTTTTCAACGCGATCACAGAATTCCGGATTGTCTCTGCCGTCAGCAGCAACCACAGGGCGTCCGTCTGGTTGAAATTCGATAAGTTCGCAATCATCTTTATTACATGGGTCGAGCAATACAGGATTTTCCAGGGATATCTCTGCCTTTGTTGTGGCATGGCCCGGCCCGGCAAGTAGCGGGAACTGGCTCCCTTTTCCGCCAGTTAGCCCCGACTCGGGATTAACGTTCAGACGATTAGAGAACTGACAACTGAGCCTGTAATTCTCAGGATCGAACGCTAAAAACCAATACCAGTGGAGGAGGTCACCGTCACTATTTTCTTTCCTTCCTTTAGGGCGAAAATGCTCCACATCGTTTGTACATCCAGGATTTTTAGATTCTGTGTACCAGCACTTTCTGTTACTGGTTGCCTCCAGAAACACCTTGGTCTGTGTCCAGGTGGTATTGCCGCCACTGATAAGCGTTTGTTTGCCTTGGTCATCACCATCAACAACCTCTTGCTCCTTGTTCGCCAGATTCGTGACCACCTCTTCGGGAAGGCTTTCTATAAATTGATTGATATCGATATATCTCATTCGATATTCCTCTGGTACCGCTTTCTTTCAAACTCGGCGTACTTTGGATCACGAAAAGAGATGGATAAGCCCAGATCATCCAGCTGCAGATTGATGGTTTTCATCCTTTCGCGTTCCTGATCTGTCAACAGGTCTGGTTTTGCAGCCAGTGTTAAGCGTTCATCCAAAAGATCCTGAGTGTATTTATCCAGGCTGGAAGGCAAGCCAAAATATTCACTGGTTAAGACATTTGCAACCCCCTGTCCCCGAGGGTCACGGTAGGGTTGTTCATAGAAAAGTCGGCCATCGGTTAGACGGGCAATGAGCACCTGCTCTCTTTGCAGGCCAGAGATCAGCACAGGGTCATGGGTTGCCAGTACCACGGTTGATGCGGCTTGTTGTCTCTTCTGCAAGGCATCCCGAAGTAAACTGATATATTCCCAGGACCAGGCGGGGTTGAGGTGTGTATCTGGTTCGTCGAGCAGTACCAGGCATTCCTGTTGAGAGGAAAGAATTAAACCACCGATCACACACAGCAGTTGTTTTTCCCCTTCACTCAGGGCATCAACACCATATTTTGCACCGGAAGTCGCCTGGACAACATTGAATTCAATTCGGTGCAGAATTTTTCTGGCTGCAAGGGCTTTCAGGATACTGAACAAATTTGTCTTACGACCCGCAATTTTTCGCCCAAGTTTCTCAAGATGTTCCGTTTTCAGCACATAGGTTCGCAATTCACGAGTAGCAGAAGATGATCCTTTATCATAAGGCTCGTAACTTTCCCGGGCGGCATTATCGATATCAGCAATAAAGTCGCGGATCGCCCCCTTTGTTCCCCAATAGCTGGGATCATCTCTTTCCGGTGAGTACTTTGCCGGCGGCTGCAAGGTAATCCTGAACTCATCCATTCCAGCAAGGGAGAGGCGATACAGCAACTCTTGATGTCGGTGGGCAAAGAGGGCCAACAAACACCATTCTGCCTGATCCACATCTGAGAAAACAAACAGCCGTTCCAGGTCACGGCTTTGAGCCATTAGTTTTGCCTGATAGCTGCGGTTGTAGCGTTTCACTAGGGTTCTCGTTCGATCACAGGTGCCGGAATAATAGCAAAACACCAATGCTGGAAATGGCGGCATCTGGTTTGTTTCGCGGATACATCTTGTAAAATGGGTACGGCTCCACTCGTAATCATCCACCCGGATGGAATAGAGATTTCCCTCACGCTGCCTTGTTATGGAAACATTTTTATTATGGGCTTCGTATTCGAGGTGAAAATCGAAATCAGGCGGGTCGTTGTAATAGAGTCCAATAAAGATATGGAGCAGAGCCTCCATAAGGTTGGATTTTCCTGAGCCGTTATTGCCTATGATGGCCAGTGGAATCTTGGTGGATTGCAACTCAATGGAAGTTTGTATCAGATTTTTATAACCATCGATTGAAACTTTTTTGAGTTGCATGGGGATTATGCCACAGCCTGTCGGACGATGATGTCGGCCAGCTGAAGTTTGGTGGCTTGGTTTTCGTACAGGCGAGTTTTGAGTTGATCGCAGAGGGCCATGAGTTCATCGACTTTGGCAACTATTCGGTGTTGTTCGGGGAGAGGAGGGAGAGGAATAATAAATTTGCCGATGTTGCCCATACTTAAATTTGCGCGAGCATTGTCTACTTGCTTATCGAACATATAAGAGACACAAATTTCGCTATTAAAAAAATGCAATAAATATTGGCTGTCAAAAAATTGGGTAACTCCTCGTATCAGACAAACAGCCTGATTAATATTTGCCAATGAATCAATATTGTAAATGGCTGTTCGACCTATCGATGCCCCTACAATATTCATTAAGAAATCACCTTTTTTTAAAATTGATCTTGGTTCCACCTCATTAAACTTTCTTTCGACATATTTTTTGCGTTCCAAATTCAATACATAGCTACCGACATTCTCACTTGTAACAAATAGAACATCATAGGGATCTTCTGTATAAGCAACACCTTGCCACTTGGGCGAAGATCCCTTTGTTATTAATTTACTTAAATCAAGTAACCGAACAAAATTCCAGCCAGACGGCACGTCAAAAGGTTTTTCCTCCTCCGTGATCTCCGGCAGTTTTTTCTGTTTCTTGATTTTGCCTTCTTTAAACAGGCGGGCTTTTTCTTTGGCTATTTTTTCCAGCAGCACAGAGGCGGGTTCATCCTCAGGGTTCTGGGGGACGAGTTTGCCCATGACAGCAAGTTGAAGGATAGTCTGCTGCAACTGGTCAATGGCTTGTTCGGTGGTGAACAACAAATCAAAGTGGTTGGCGATCTGTTCCCAGGTTATAGTGAAGGTCTGGTGATCTGCACTCCTAGTGAGAGCACCAAGCAGGGTTTGCAGCAGGGCTTGGTGGGTGACATTGCTGGTGGCTTGCTGTTGCTCCAGTTGGTCGCAGAGAGCCATGAATTCATCGACTTTGGCAACTATTCGGTGTTGTTCAGGGAGAGGGGGAATGGCTAAAATAATTGAATTCATTTTGGCTTGATTCATTTTTGGCTGAGCAGTACCGGTAATATATGCCTCTAAGGATATAGCGTTAACATGAAGGCAAATATATAAAAGTAACTCCTCAGTCAATCCATCAAGAACATGGGCGTGGTTGTTAACCCAATATTTTCCATAAGCCATAAAGGCTATTGGTATAGAGCGATTAATTAAGTTTGCCCCATCTTCACCAATTAATAGCAATGGTTTATCGAACAAATAGTCGTCAATACTATCAATAACTCCTGAAGCACCATAATAGTCAAATTGTCCTTGTCTTACTTTTCGTTCACCCACAGATAAAGGAACACGCTCTGCATCTCTATTAAAAATGACATTTCCAAATCGTACAAACTCCCACCCAGTCGGCAAAGTGAACGGTTTTTCAT
>JAOZQU010000168.1 GCA_029932055.1 Desulfocapsa sp. | reverse complement strand
TCTATATATTCCGGTTGTATCGTTTCGCTCATTACAATCTCTTCTAATATTGTTTATTTTTATTTGTAACTATTCAGCGTGTTGCTGTTAAGGCTTATTATTTCAAAAAGGACGTCATTCCCGAGTGTAGTTATCGGGAATGACGGATTTCATGAAGTTTTAGTCAAAAAAACACAAAATTCAGTATCTGCAAAATTACGCTGAAGTTACGTTTATTTTTCGTTTTCAGCTTTCAATGCAGCCACTTCTTTTTTCAGCTTTCTAAGATCACGTCCCATTTCCGGCAGTTTCCCATACTGAATAGCAGCTCTGACATATGTTTTCATGGGAAGAACAGGTGATCCGCCAACCTTGGCCCCAGGCTTTTGATCATTATGAACTCCGCTCTGCGCTCCCACCATCACCCCGTCTCCCAGACTGATGTGTCCGGTCACGCCAACCTGGCCGCCAAGAACAACGTTACGTCCAAGAGTTGTTGAACCGGAAATCCCAACCTGGGAAACAATCAGACTATTTTCTCCGACAACCACGTTATGGGCAATCTGAACCAGATTATCAATTTTCGCCCCTGATTTAATCAGGGTTACTCCGTATGCCGCCCGATCCACACAGGCATTTGCTCCGATTTCAACATCATCATCAATCTGCACGATCCCCACCTGGGGACGTTTGGTGTGAAATCCCTGACTGTCTGTGGCATAGCCATAGCCATCACTACCGATCACTGTTCCTGAATGGATGGTTACCCGGTTTCCGATTATACAGCCCTCTGCAACGCTGACATTAGCTTTTAACGTGGTATCGTCTCCAATCCGGACATCATCACCAATCACAACTCCTGATTCGATACTTACCCGCTCGCCAAGTTTTACCCGCTCGCCAATGGACACAAGAGGTGCAACACTAATTTCATCAGGAATGCTGGTATCTTTTCCTACCCAGGCTTGCTCATGCACACCTTTGGCCACAAATGGTTTTTCCAGAAGCGCAGTATGAATACGGGCTGAGGCAAGATATGGATCCTGTACCCGGATCAAAGGAACCGTGGCCTCTTCTACAGCCATGGGCACTATTACTGCACTCCCCTTGAAATCATCGAGTTTATCAATCTGCCCGGCCTTGACCAAAAAACTGATATCCCCGGCACCTGCTGTTTCCAAAGGGGCAAAACCGCTAATCATAAGCTGTGCATCACCTGCGATTTCTCCCATGGCAAGTGCTGCTAATTCTTCAAGACTGTATTGTTTTTTACTCACACTATCCTCTTGTCTGACTTAATTTTCATAGAGCAGGTATGGTTTACGCTGCAGAAGAAAACGATTTAATTCAGGCTGCCACGCATGTTCCAGATCAGTCACCGAAACACCGTTCTCCAGGCCTTTACGCAAAGCAGTATCACCTAAGATGAGATCCATGGGAAGACGTTCGAATTCATACTCATAAGGAGGTTCTTTATAAGAAAATTCTTCCGGATAAATCCCCATCACAGCCTGAAGCAGTGCCAGGGTTGTTCGATATGGCAAAAAAGTCGCCGCATCCGTTACATGAATCTGAAAACCGACACAGGCCTGCTCTGCCCATTTTCCTGAAGTAGGTTGAAAAACAAGAGGCCTGAAGTAACATCCGGGCAACTCTGTTGCAGACAGCCGTTCAATGATTGGCTCATGCTCCCAGAAGGGTGCTCCCACCAATTCAAAAGGCAGTGTTGTGCCTCTTCCTTCCGAACAATTCGTGCCTTCCCATATCACTTGCCCTGGATAGACAAGGGCAGTTTCAGGAGTAGGCATATTCGGTGATGGAGCAACCCAGGGAAAACCAGTATCGCGAAAAAGCATGGAAGGCTTCCAGCCCTGCATGACCACAACCTGCAAATCCGCCCCGATTTTAAATTCTCTGTTTATAAAAAGAGCAAGTTCGCCAAAGGTCATGCCGTGGCGCATGGGAATGGGATAAAGGCCGACAAAAGAACTGCAGTCCTGCTGCAGAATATTTCCCTCCACAGCTCCACCCACCGGGTTTGGTCTATCCAGCACAATCACTTGCTTGCCATGCTCTGCAGCAGCTTCGAGGCAATAAGCCATGGTATAAAGAAAGGTATATACCCTGGTTCCCACATCCACAATGTCAATGAGCAGTACATCGAGATGCTCAAACATGGCTGCACTCGGTTTTCTGGCTTCTCCGTAAAGACTGAAAACAGGAAGACCAGTCATCGGATCTTTGCAATGATCCGATTCGATCATATTATCCTGTTTTTCAGAAAAAAACCCATGCTGTGGTGAAAACAGACAGGTCAGCTGATCGCCATACAACTTCAGCAGCACATCTCTGCTGTGACGCAGATTGTGATCTGTGGACGCCTGATTACAAAGCAAACCAAGACGTTTTCCTGTGAGCTGGATATCGGAACCAGCCAGGTTTTCAAGACCAACTGTAATCATTATTCCACAGTCACACTTTTGGCCAGGTTCCTCGGCTGATCAACATCACATCCACGCCGGGCAGCAATCTCGTAGGAGAGAAGCTGAGCAGGAATTGTATAGAGAATGGGATTGAGTTCTTCGTGTACTTCAGGCAGATACAGGACATCATCGGTGATGCTTTTCAAATGTTCATCCCCTTTGGTGCCTATCAATATCAAACGCCCCTGTCTTGCTTTAATCTCTTCAACATTGGAAATAGATTTCTGATACACGGCATCTTTTGGCGTTAAACCCATGATCGGCATATCTTTGTCAATGAGCGCAATAGGCCCATGTTTAAGCTCACCAGAGGCATAGCCTTCAGCATGAATATAGGAAATCTCTTTCAGCTTCAGCGCGCCTTCAAGAGCAATGGGAAAATTAAGCCCCCTGCCCACAAACAGAAAATCCCGACTGTCATAATAGTCTTCAATCAATTCTCTTATTTCATCCTGAAGACCAGGAAGAATATCTTCAATAACCTTGGCAAGATTAATTAACTCCCTGCCAAGCTCCAGCCGTTTTTCCGCTTCCATTTTTCCTCTTTTTTCAGCAAGAAAAAGAGTAAAAAGAAAAAGTGCGGCAAGCTGTGAAATAAAAGCCTTGGTAGATGCAACTCCAATTTCAGGACCGGCATGAGTATAAACAGTACCATGCGCTTCACGGGTCATGGTGGAGCCCACCACATTACAGATGGTAACAATTTTGGAGCCGAGTTCTTTGGCAAGACGAATCCCTGCCAGTGTATCTGCTGTCTCACCTGATTGAGAGATGGCAACGGTGAGTACCCGCTCGTCAATGAGAAGTTTACGGTACCTGAACTCAGAGGCAATATCCACCTCAACAGGAATCCCGGCCCAACGTTCAATCCAGTATTTTGCAACCAGTGCCGCATGCCATGATGTACCACAGGCCACCAGAAAGATCCGTTCGATGCCGGCAAGATCCTCGTCGCTCAGGTTCATCTCCGGCAAATCAACACTACCGGTTTCTGGATTGATGCGGCCACTCACCGTATCAATAATGGCCTGGGGCTGCTCATAGATTTCTTTAAGCATAAAATGCTTAAAACCACCCTTCTCTGACTGAGCAGCATTCCAGGCAATGGTTTTCACCTCTTTCTCGACCTCTTCACCAGTGACTAAAGAATAAATAGTATGACTGTCGGCTTTTAAAACAACAAGTTCCTGATCATCAAGAAAAATAATCTGATTGGTATAGGGAAGAAGCGGCGGGACATCAGAGGCCATAAAGCCTCCTTCCTCTTCATGGATTCCAAGTACAAGTGGACTATGATTTCGTGCTGCAATCAAAGTGTCCGGCATCCCTGTCCAAAGAACACCAAGTGCGTAGGAGCCTTCAACTCTCGTAAGTGCTTTGGTTACAGCAGCCCGAAGATCAGTCTCAAGATACTCTTCGATGAGATGGGCCAACACCTCGGTATCGGTTTCAGAAGTGAAACGATGCCCTTTTTCAATGAGCTCGTTGCGCAGGGAATGATAATTCTCAATAATACCGTTGTGAACAACGACAAGCTCTCCACTGCAATCACTGTGAGGATGTGCATTTTCGGTGGTAGGAGCGCCATGAGTTGCCCACCTGGTGTGGCCAAGACCTATATGGGAAGGAGCGCCAATGGCCTCTCCCAATATATTCTCTAGATTCTGGAGTTTTCCTTCACTACGAAATTTAATCAGTTTTCCATCCTGAAAATATACAATGCCTGCAGAATCATAGCCCCTGTACTCCAGACGCTTCAAACCTTCGAGTACCACTGGAACCAGACGCCTTCGCCCTACATATCCTACAATTCCACACATATGAACCTCACATTTTTTTCAGAAGCACAAACAGCTCTGCTATGGTTTTTGACAGACAATTAATATAGTAGAATAACATGTCATTTTTCATAATTACCAGTTTTTTCTTGTTCCTTATCCAAAAACAGGTAAATTTACTGTTATTGATTACAATTTCATAACCAGTTACAATAGACGAAAAAGCATACAAACCATAACCTCATAGACATATAAAAAAACATTATGAATGACAGACAACGACTCAAAGAAATTCTTCTGGAAAAATCATACCGCAAAGGAAATTTCACCCTTACCTCTGGTAAAACATCTGATTTTTACATTGATGTCAAGCAGACCTCACTTTCAGCAGAAGGAAGCTATTTCTGCGGAAAACTCATACTGGACCTGATGCTGAAAGCTGATGAACCAATTCAAGCCGTTGGTGGAATGACACTTGGTGCTGATCCGCTGGTCACTGCAGTTTCAGTTGTGAGCTACCTTGAAGGCCATCCTGTTCCCGCATTCATCGTACGAAAAGAAGCTAAAGGCCATGGCACAGGAAATTTTATTGAAGGACTCAGTAATATGGCGCCTGGCTGTAGAGTAACCCTGCTTGAAGACGTAGTCACCACTGGTGGTACACTTATCCAGGTTATTAAACGAGTGGAAGATGCAGGCTTTAAAGTGGGTCAAATTATCACTGTTGTAGAACGCCAGGAAGGTGGTACGGAAGTGCTGGCTGAGGCAGGTTACAAACTTGAAGCTCTTTTCACACGTGAACAACTGCTCAGCTGATCCCATGAAATGTCGAAAATGTTCAGAAAAACTTGAGGTGCTCCGGCAGTGTCGTCGTATTCGCCTGCGTTGCACAGGGTGCAAACATGAATATCAGATTCATGAGGTTGCAAGCGACCTGGATCCAGAAACAGAGGAAATCCTGGAACGTTATACTGTCCTTATCTATGACTGATGGCGTTGTAGACTTCGAACACGTTTCAACTGCGAGGCGTGTATATGAAGTTTTTTTTTGACTGGGCCCTTAGCTCTGGTAAAAATTTCACCACATGGTACAATAAACTGAGAAGTTGAAGAAGTTCAGCAACTAAGGGTCTGTATAGATCCCAGCGAGGGAGCAAACGATGACTTTTGAAAAGAATAATATGGCATGAAGATACAAAAATCATTTGTAAAAACAAATGACACAGCTTCAATCAGGTGTCCAGAGTGCTCTCTTGTTAAGAACATTGCCGTCGGCAAATTTCGAAATGGTCGACACACCCTTAAAACCCGCTGTAGTTGCGGCAACACCTTTCTGGTCGCCCTTGATTTTCGTAGACACTACCGAAAACCTACTAACATAGTGGGTATGTATACCCTTATTGGTACTTCCGCCAGTGGCGGAGGACAGATGCGGGTTAATAATATTTCACGAAGCGGCGTAGGGTTCTCCGTTTCCGGTCATCACGATATTAATATTGGCCAGAAAGCACTCGTAAACTTCAAACTCAATGACAAAAAACAGACAGAACTTACCAAAAAAGTGCTGGTCAAATCTATTCGAGACAATAGCATCGGATGTGAGTTCATCCACCAGAACCAGATAGGAAAAGATCTAGGATTTTTCCTCCAGCCTTAGGGATTACTCAACAACACATGTAACTATTCAGCGTGCTGTTATGGCATATTATTTCAAAAAGCACGTCATTCCCGAGTGTAGTTATCGGGAATCTAGTCATTTCAATACGTTCTGGATTCCCGCCTCCGCGGGCTTGTCCGGTGTAGTTTCCGGGAATGACGGAGCCGAGACCTTGATCAACTCTGAAGAATTTTCCCCATCATCTTCTGGGCCTTTTCCAAAAATGGCCCAAGTGTATCAATATCCAGTGCACTGACTGCAATTCCTTCCCGCATAACATCTGCCATCAGCATCTCATCATTTAATACTTTATCTGATTTGTTAAAAAGTTTCAGACAGGGGATAGTCCCCAGATCAAGCTCGCGCAAGAGGTCATCCACCACCTTCATCTGTTCACGAAAGCAGGGATTAGAAAGGTCAATAACATGGACAAGCAGGTCAGCTTCCTCAAGTTCTTCAAGGGTCGCTTTAAATGCCTGGAGCAAATCAGCCGGCAAATTTCGAATAAAACCTACCGTGTCAGTGATTACCACTTCCATATCCCTTGGAAAGCGGAGACGTCGGCTGGTAGGGTCAAGGGTGGCAAAAAGCTTATCTTCAGCAACAATATCACTCTTGGTCAAGGTATTTAAAAGGGTGGATTTTCCGGCATTGGTATAGCCCACAAGGGAGAGTACCGGCAGATCTTTTTTCCTGCGTCTTGACCTGCGCCGGTAACGCTCTTTACTTACTTTTTTCAGCTCTTTTGCAAGCCTGGCCAACCGGTCGTTAATACGACGTTTATCGATCTCGAGTTTTGTTTCACCAGGCCCCCTTGCTCCTATGCCGCCAGTAAGGCGCGACAAGGCATCGTCACGGGTCGAAAGCCTGGGAAGCATGTATTTCAGCTGTGCCATCTCTACCTGCAACTTCCCTTCTCTGCTGAGCGCCCGATGGGCAAAGATATCAAGGATCAGCTGAGTTCTGTCAATGACACGCAGTTCACTATAATTGGTTATAGAACGAATTTGGGAAGGATTCAGTTCCTGATCAAAAATAAGAAGATTGGCATTCAATTGCAGGGCCTGAATCATGATATCTGCAAGCTTACCTTTACCTAGAATAAGACGAGGATTCATTTTTCGCCGCTGCTGAAGCACACGACCCAGGACAACAACATCATCTGATCTGGCAAGTTCCGACAGCTCACGCATCGACTCTTCGGCGCGAATCTTTGACTGGCTGGAGACGCTGATCAGAATCGCCCTGTCAATCCCGGTATCAACTTCTTTTGTACCGGATTTTCTGGTAAATTCCCCTTCGAGTGCATGAATAAATTCTTCGAAAGAATCTTTCTGATTGGCAGGATGAACAGGGGGCAGGAAAGCCCAGTTTTTTCCGTCACGGGAATCCGGCAGGAGATGCACGGAATAGAGTTGTTCCGGAAGACCTTCAGCAGTTACCTTCAAAACTGAAAGCATATCAAGCCTCAAAAACAGAAGATCCATGAGATCCTCATCACTGATCCCCTCATTTGCCAGGTGGGTATGAACCAGACGCAAACCTTTGAGACGTCCACGGCTTCGGATGTGGGAGAGTTGAGGAATCATAATCCCTCTGAAATCACCCACAATCACTGCCTCCACCTTACCGGATCGCTGCAGGAGCAGACCAATCTGTCTGTTCAGCTCAAAAGAAATCCGGCAGAGCGCACGTGCCATCTCAGGCCCGATCACATCTTCACGGCTTCCCCGCTTTCCGGCAAGACGTTCCAGTTGTTTCAGCTGGTTTTTTTTCAGCCCGCTGGTGTTACCACTTACAAGTGCTATGACAACACCGGGAAAACGTCGAACATCGAACGTTCAACATCGAATTTTGAATGAAAAAGACTAATCTGGTTATCTCCTAACTATTCAAGTATTGCTTGATTGATACCGCAATGGTTTCAAAGACCTTTCGAAA
>JAOZQU010000167.1 GCA_029932055.1 Desulfocapsa sp. | reverse complement strand
AAGTCAGTACTTTATCACTACCGAAATCTGTGCAGAATGGGCGAAAGAGAAAATTAGGCATTTTGCCCAGTGAGACAGGGACAGAATTGGGGATATCCCCCGATTGAATTACGGAGTTGTTTTTGAATACACGAGGACAAACCAGGCAGTTGACCGCATTTCTATCCTTCCATCAGGCATATGGATAGGCACCCTGAAACTAAAAAAAAAAGGACTTAACCAATTCAGGCTAAGTCCTTGTTTTTTCATGGTGACCCCAAGGGGAATCGAACCCCTGTTTACGGCGTGAGAGGCCGTCGATGCATCTTTTTTCTCTCTTTACCTCTTTTGTTGTGTGTTGTCCTAAGTCCTATCTATAAACGGCTTTCCAGTCATTTGTCTTTTTTCATGACTTACCTGTGAATCACTCTATTTTGATATTAGAGGTTGGAAATGGGGTTGGAAAACACACCCAACCCTAAAAAAGCCTAAAAAAGGTCATGAGCCGTAAAGGTGTGATTTTTTCCAACCTGCTGAACCGCATTCTCTATCAGGATTATAATATTTCTGCCAGGTATCAGAAAATAATATTCGGCTATTTTGCCTGTTTTTGAGCAAAAAAGCATCTTTCTGAAGAGATTTCCAACTTCTTTCCAACCCGATTGGCTGATTATGTAATATTTTTAATATGGTTCCACAGGGGTGTAAAACATGGCAAGTTCGAAACGGATTAAGACGAAATATCCAGGTGTGTATTATCGAGAGGCAAAACGAATTGGAGGCCCTGGAGTCGAGAAGGTTTATTATGTTGTTTTTAAGGTGAATGGCAAGACCAAAGAAGAAGCTGTTGGCAGACAATACAAAGATGCTATGACACCTTCCAGAGCTTCAAATATTCGTGGACAGCTGGTAGAGGGGAAGAGGAAAACAAGGCAGCAGAAGAAAAAGGCTAAGGCGCTTAAGAAATGGACAATTGACGCGCTTTGGCAGGAATACACGATCCATAAAAATAAAAACGCTTCTTTTCAATCTGATGTAGGCAGATACGTCCGGTACATTGAGAAATATATCGGAGAGAAAAAGCCAGCAGGGATTGTGTCGCTCGATATTGAGAGAATTAAGTTGCGGATGAAGAAAAGCGGCAAGTCACCTCAGACCATTAAGCATGTTCTTGCTTTGATCAAACGTCTTATAAATTTCGGAACCAACCATGGATTGTGCAGCGGCATTAACTTTAAAATTATTGTTCCCGTTGTGAATAATTGCACAACTGAGGATTTGACCCCTGATGAACTCTGTAGATTACTTGAAGCAATTGAGCAGGACAGTAACAAGGTAGCTGGTGCCATTATGAAAATGGCACTGTTTACCGGGATGCGAAGAACAGAATTATTCAAACTGCAGTGGAATGACATTAACTTCCACCGAGGTTTTATATTGATCAGGGAGCCCAAAGGCGGCAAAAGTCAGGAGATACCCTTGAACAATGAATCAAGGAAATTGCTTGAAGAGTGGCCGCGTACTTCCGGAAGCCCATTTGTTTTTCCTGGCAAAGATGGAAAGCAGCGAGTGACAATAAGTAGCCCGGTTCAACGGATTAAAAAAAGGGCAGGGCTGCCCGAGAGCTTCAGGCCTTTACATGGATTGCGTCATGTCTATGCGTCAATGCTTGCAAGTAGCGGCAAGGTGGATATGTACACCCTGCAAAAGCTACTTACCCATAAATCGCCACAGATGACCCAGCGCTATGCCATTTTGCGCGATGATGCGCTGAAACGTGCTGCGGATCTGGCCGGGGGGATTATTGCTGATGCTATGCAGGATGCCGGTAATGTAGTGGATCTTAAAGATCACCAATCTAAAAAATAATGTCTGTGAGGTTATTCTGAACCTTGTCAGGTATACCAATAATTAGTATATTAAATTATGAGCTGGACAATTACTATTCCAAAGAAAGTTACTAAGAGACTGACGGCACTACCCAAACGGGTGATAAACAGTCTTGCCTTCCTCATGAAGGAAATTGAATTGAATGGGCCAGCTAGAGGGCAATGGCCGAATTATGGAAAATTAGGAAAGAACAGATACCACTGCCATTTGAAAAAAGGACATCCCACTTATGTTGCTGTTTGGGAAGTAAAAGATAAAAAAATAAAATTGGTTGAGGTGACCTATGTTGGAACCCACGAAAAAGCACCCTACTGAAATAGAATTGAGGTTTGTTGGGCCTGACAATAAAAAACAAGATGCTATCAAGGCCTTGCGTAAGCTGGGTTTTGTTACTCATGATAATGACCATACCGCCGTATCATGGCGTGATCACTTCCCCGGGTTGGATGAAAACAAAAGTGGAACGTATCTTTCAGGGGCTAGGCACAGAGAGGGAATGACCCAGAAGCAACTGGCAGAGAAAACCGGAGTCCCGCAACGGCATATTTCTGAGATGGAAAATGGGAAACGTCCTATTGGTAAGAAGACGGCTAAGGTTTTTGCCAAAGTTCTGAATACTGATTATCGCGTTTTTCTATAATGACTATATACAGGTATGCATGAAGGTTCATCTGGACAGCAGCCAATAGTTCAGGCGCGGATAGGGATTGACTGATCATCTTTCCCGAATAGCTGTGTCCCCACGGTCTGCCGCGTCTGTTTTTTTTCACGGAATTGGCAGGCACGGGAGTTGGGGGAATTGGGGACATTATGTTTGTTTGTCAAGAGTCATGCGGTCGGTAAATCGTAGTCTGGTCCCCGGTTGTTTGTCTTTGTTTTGCAAGCCGCTGCCTGCTTCTACCATCCACGGCAACGGATCAGCAGAGGCATATTCATAAATGTTGATTTGTTTCAGATTTTATATTCTTTTGATTGCTCTTTTGTAGACGAAATTTTTTTCTCTTTTCCCGACAGCAACAACAACGACAACTAACTCTTTATCTCTTACCTGATAAACTAACCTGTAACCAGCTTGCCTTAATTTGATCTTATAACAATCTTTCATCCCGCTAAGTCGATTTGATTCGTTGCGTGGTTTTTTTAGTCGCTCGGCCAGCCGACTTTTTAAAATCGACCGAACGGAAGAATCTAGTTTATCCCATTCTTTCTTGGCGACTGTTTTAAATAGAAGTCTATAGCTCATCGAGTGAAACCTCGATTTCTGGCATGTCCAAACGGTTTCTGACTATTCCGGCCAACTCAATATCTTCAAGTTTGTCCATTAGCAATTCGTAGGCTTCTGCCGGAACAGCATAAAAAACAGGCTGGTTACGGTTGAGTATTGCAACTGGTGCACCGTCACCCTGCTCAACAACTGCCATAGGATTCTTTTTAAGTTCTGAAATTCCAGCGCTTACGTCTGCCAAAATTGAATGTGTCGTGGTCATATTTCCACCTTTTAATGTTTTTTAAGAAGTCTCTTAACAGGTCTTATAGTAACCTTATAATACAACAATTGCAAGACTAAAAGGACTCTTTAAGAGGTCTTTTAAATGGTTTATTGTTGGGGCGGATATATTTACCCCATGCCCTTAAGACAATATTTCATTTTTATAGTGTGAGTAGCATAGGGTTTTTGTGGCAATGTATACTTGATTATTGCAGGTAGGTGCGTTGCAAGCACTCAATAGTTTCCTTTCTTCCTGAGGAAGGAAATTATTGTTTTTGAACGTGGATTTTGATCGTGGATGGGGGATACAGTGGGGGATAAAAAAAAAGGACTTAACCAATTCAGGTTAAGTCCTTGTTGTTGTCATGGTGACCCCAAGGGGAATCGAACCCCTGTTTACGGCGTGAGAGGCCGTCGTCCTAACCGCTAGACGATGGGGCCATGATTGCGAATCTTTTTACTTGAATGCATGTTTGTTGTCAAGGTTTTGTTCCTGCTTTTTGAGAGAAACTCATGACAGGGGCTGACCGGATGCGATTTTAACTCCAAATTGTTCACAGTTTGCCAACTCGTCAGGAAGATTCTGGAGAGCCTTGCGTGATTCAACATTTCTGATAAGGAGTGGATTGCCATATTCAATATCAAGTGTGTCGCAAAGGCACTTAATTGCAAGGATCGAACCTTCAAAGAGTTTATCACCACTGGTGCTGGCACAGGAAAGGAGATAACCTGTACGATTTTCGCCCTGTCGGTATCTTTGACCAAGGAGATATTTGCGTGACCACCTGGCCTGACAACGGTCAACGTAAGATTTAATTTGAGCACTCAATGCATAAAAATAGATGGGGCTGACAAAGAAAAGGCGGTCTGCATCGTCTGTTTTTTGATACAGGTCGCTCATGTCATCTTCAATGATACAATCACCGGTTGAAGAACAACTTCCGCATGCCTGGCAGGGTTTGATGTTCAATGGGTTCAGATAGATAAATTCCACACTGTTGCCGGGTTCCTGCATTAATCCATTTGCCACGGTTTTTGCCATGGTTTCAGAATTTCCGTTAACACGTGGGCTGCCCAGTATAAAAAGATTATGCATTGGCTTTCTCTGTGATTTTGTTTTTATTTTTGTTGGCTGACCTTGTTGGTTGCGGACTGCGTCCAAAGAGTTCACACTTCCCGTGGAGCCAGCTCGATATATCACTTGTGAGAAAGCGAGGGGCGCAACGCCATGCCCAGTTTCCCTCTTTGCTCCCCGGACTGTTCATTTTGCAATCATTACCAAAGCCAAGGATATCCTGAAGCGGAAAGATGGCGTAGCGACTGATTGACGAAAGGGCAAGATAAATGAGATCCCTGTGGATGCCGGAGTCATCATCATCATCATGTTGTTGATGATTACAATACTGTTTAAGTTCCTTCCGTTTTGTATCGGTCAGTTGATTGCTTAGGAACCAGCCGACAGTTGTGTCATTATCATGGGTTCCTGTATAGATAACACTATTTGGGGTGTCATAGTTAAAAGGGAGGAAACTGTTTTCTCTGTTTCCATCAAAAGCAAATTGCAGGATTTTCATTCCTGGAAAATTTAATGCATCACGCAGGGTTATAACTTCAGGCGTTATTTCCCCCAGGTCTTCTGCAATTATTGGAAGTGGTCCAAGTTTTTTGTAGATTTCCTTGAAAAAGTGAATTCCCGGCCCTTTTACCCATTTTCCTTTGATTGCTGTTTTGTGTGTTGCAGGAATTGACCAGTAGGATTCAAATCCTCGAAAATGATCAATCCGCGCTATATCAACCAGCTTGAAAATTGCACGAAATCGTTCAGCCCACCATGAATAGAGTTGTTTGCTTACCTGTTTGTTTGAACTATTCCACTGGTAGAGTGGGTTACCCCAGCGCTGACCGGTTTTCGAAAAGTAGTCTGGAGGAACCCCTGCAACATTAATAGGACGATGAGTTTTTTTGTTGAGTTCAAAAATAGATTGATTCGCCCACACATCAACGCTGTCCCACCCAACATAGATAGGAATGTCCCCGACGAGCTGAATGTTTTTGTCATTTGCCATTTTTCGTAGTTGTTGCCATTGACTGAAAAAGGAGAATTGTTCAAAGGCGTAATACTGTATTCGATCAGTATGATTATTTTCTTCCTTTTTCATGGCCGCATGATCACGGCAGGCAAGTTTTGCAGGCCAGTCAAACCATCCTTTCTGCTGATATTCTTCTTTCAGAACCATAAAAAGACAATAATCACGGAGCCAGGGAGTATCTTTCTTGAATTGCAGGAATGCGGTATTGTTTATGTCAAATTGTTTAAATGCCAGTTGGAGACAACGACTTTTAAAAGTTGCCACTGCTTTGAAATCTACTTGGTATTCTGAAAATTCAGGGATTTTCAGGCTTTGTCGGCTGATAAGCCCATCCTCCACAAGCAATTCAAGTGAAATGAGCAAAGGAGAACCAGCAAAGGCCGAGGTATTCATATAGGGTGAGTTATCAAATACTGGATTGGTAGGCCCTGTTGGCAGGAATTGCCAGAGGGTCTGACCTGACGCCTTAAGAAAATCTAAAAATTTGTAGGCGGAATGTCCTATGTCCCCGATTCCATGTGGAGAGGGAAGAGAAGAAATATGAGCCAGAATGCCACTTGCCCGATTTTTCAATAGTGTTGTCATTGTATGTCTGTGGTGTAGATATTGAGGAATTAAAAGAAACCGTACAGTCTCATTTGGGTCAGTATTTGGTAATTGTGATGGAACGTATTTAAGTTTGTTGAGTTCAAAGGGTTTTTGGTGGTTGGTGGCGATATTCGTTTGCTTTCTGGGCCTATGTGTTGTATATTTTGATGTTCGAGAGTCTTGTGACCGGGCAGCGTTTTGGCTGCCATTTTTTATTTTAGGTACTATAATATTCTCGTTGCAACATTGACAACAATTTACTGTATTGAAGAAGAAAATACTCTTCTCAAATATATATATTGGCATTCCCAAGTTAAGTAAAGGAGCGCTTTCCCTGTGCAGGCCGAACTTAAAGATAATCTCCTCAAGGCAGGAAAGAATGAAGGGTGTATCACTTTTACAGAGTTGAACAAACTTCTTCCTGATGAAATTAAAGATCCTGCCGCAATCGAGAAAGTATTTAACTTTCTTGGTGATAACAATATTGAAATTGTTACCCAGGATAGTAAGAACGGTGAAAAACGAACATTATCCGGCGAAATGTGGAAACAGCCCTCAGAAGGCGGTGAAAACGATGGTATTGAAGATTCCGGAGTAGCTTCTCCGGAAGACGATGCCCATGACGGAGAAGAAACCACCACCACCTATCTGCGGGAAATGGGTAAGTTTGACCTCCTGACCCCGGAAGAAGAGGCAAAATATTCCAGGACTATCAGGCAGGGATTTGAGTCCATCATTGAAGCAATAAGGATGGATCAGTCCAACACTAAGGATATTGATCTGCTTCGTACCCGCATTGCACTTTGGGAAAAAAGAGACCCGACTTTAAAGCCTAAAAAGCAGCAGCTCAATTTTATGCGCTATAGCGTGATCAGTGCTGCAAAAAAATATAGCGAATGTCGACCTCTTATTGAACTGCAGACCAAGCTTGAGGCTTATTCCCGAGCTATTGAGGTAGCAAAAGACTGTATGATTCGTGCGAATCTTCGTCTGGTCGTTTCCATTGCTAAAAGATATATGCATCAGGGTTTGACCCTTGCTGATTTGATTCAAGAGGGAAATCTCGGGCTTATGCGTGCGGTTTTTCGTTTTGACTATACTAAGGGCAATAAGTTTTCAACTTATGCTTCCTGGTGGATTCGTCAGGCCATTACCCGTGCCATTCTCGATAAAACAAGAACCATCAGGTTACCTGTTCATTTTCTGGAACTTCGAAGCCAGTTTTTTAAAGCTTTTTATGCTTTGTACAAGGAGCTTGGGCGTGAGCCGACGCCACTTGAGATTTCAAAAAACACAGATCTTCCCATGACTAAGATCCTGGCTATTCTTGAGGCATCAAGAGAGCCGATTTCTCTTGAGACTCCGGTAGGTGATGACGATTCTACACTCGGTGATTTTCTTGAAAATCAAGAGTCCCAGTCTCCATATGAGGCCGTACAGAATCGTGAGCTTTCAGGGAGGGTAGAAGAAATTTTATCCACGTTAAGTCAGCGGGAAGAAAAAATTATCCGTCTTCGTTTTGGAATAGGCGAAAAAGCTGAATATACCCTCGAAGAAATAGGTAAACGTTTTAACGTATCCCGTGAGCGAATACGACAGATTGAAAAGAAGGCTTTGAATCGGCTGCGTCATTCAAGCCGTCGCGATAAACTAAAATTCTTTTTAGATTAAATAATAATTTGACAGCAGGATATTGGCCGGGAAAACTTCCCGGCCTTTTTTATGATCATGAAAAATTTTATTGAAAAAGCTGGTTTTGGTGACATTCTCGAAAAAGTAGAGGCTGGCGAACGGTTGTCCTGTGATG
>JAOZQU010000166.1:1230-7847 GCA_029932055.1 Desulfocapsa sp. | reverse complement strand
CTCAAGTTTGGGTGATTTTAAACATTGCAATCATACTTTTTTGTAGAGGTCTGTAGAATAAACAATTTGGAGAAGAAAATGAAAAAAATTATTGCAGCAGTTATTGTCTGTGCATTTTTTGCAGCACCCGTTTATGCCAATGATTTCGCAACAGCACAGGCAGAAATGCTCGGGAAAATTTCTGAAAAGATGACACAATTTGAAGGTAATGCGGCCAAGATAGGTTTTTTGACTGAGAAAAAAGTATGTGTTGAAAGTGCAACTGATGTTGCCGGGTTAGCAGGCTGCACAGCTCACTTTGATTCCCAAAAATTAATGGAGATGAAATAAAACGAATTTAAGTTAGCACCTTGTCATGGTACCAGGCGGTTGCGGCATTTGTCGAGCCGCCTTTTTCATCACCTTCAACCCACATTTCTGCAGAGTCTGCAGAACCCTCCGGGAACAGTACCTGAAGACCAGTAGATTTTTCCTTGTTTGTAATCCACAAACCAGTAACCAGTAGGTTTACGTCTGGCAGCAACAAAAATAAACGGCTGCTCTTTGGAAAAACAGGGGTGCAGATAGAGGCCTTTCGTGTTTTGAACAGGTTCCATAAGGGACATGGCTTCTTCAACTGTTGGCATACGCCAGTCATGATATCCTGCAAAACCTTCTTTATTGAGTTGTTCTATATCGCCTGTCATTTTGCGAATCGAGCAAAGATCCAGACCAGCCCACTGCCAGATGAGCCCTGTCCGCTCATCTGTCACTGTGAATTGATCTCCGGTGTCTGCCAGGGCATTGTCAAATGTTCCCTGTGGATTCAATTTTGCATCATAGAAATTCCACTGAGTTACGAGTAACTCAATCTGGCCATCACCAAGAGTGGACTGTTCTGCGGGCAGGTGAACCTTATCACCATTGAAACCGGTTTTCCCTATGGGCGGGAGTGTTTCTCCCAGATTTTCTTTTTCCGGCTCTTCTTCAACAGCAGGAATGAGAAAAGGGCTGTTTTCCTGCTCAATGACTTCGTTCAACAGCCATGCTCTTAACGTGGAATTAACAGGAAAGTTATCTTTCGTGGAGAGTGTGCAACCGTGATCAATAATGCAATCATTCATCATTGTCAGAGGCGCTTTGACTTCTGCCAGGATATTTACATATCTGGTTCCACGTTCCATAAGGTAGAGTTTTGGCTCATCCCCGTAGTTATCGATAAAAAAATAACAGACCCTTTCGTCGGTGTTGGTCAGAGCATCACGAAGCCCTTTTGCTGAAAATGTACAAAACGCCAGGTCAGGTGTCATTTCCCATTCAATATCCGCGGCAGTTGTCTGGCTGAGCTTTAGTTTTTTAAACATATCCATGATGATTCCTTTATGAGCCTGTCTCTTTTATGCAGTTTTTACAGAGACCGTGCAGCTCAAGATGACGGGATTGAATTTGTCCAACCCCATTAAAACTTTTAGGAAGTATTGTGCTGTCAAATTCGGGCCAGTAGAGATCCTCTACGGCCTTGCAACGGGTACAGACAAAATGGTGATGTTGATCCAGATTGGCGTCAAACAGGGTTCTTTCACCCATAACATGAAGTTTTTTAACAATGCCAAGTTCGTCAAAGGTTGCCAGGGTGCGATAAACAGTATCTATGGCAATAGTCGGCATTTTTTTCTGTAATCTACGATGTATGATTTCAGCAGCAGGGTGATCTTTGGAAGAGAGTATTTCTCTGAATATTTCTAGCCGTTGGTGGGTTAACTTGATGCCAGCTTCATCACAGATCTGTTTGAATTTGTCGAGCTGTTGTTTTTCTAGTGTTTTATCTGTCATTGATTAATTATGATGTGTGCAATAAATGTGTATGGCAGCTGAACGGTTACAAAAAAAGATACCATTATTTTAAATAAAAGTTAATCTTTTGAGAATTATTGTCAATAGCATTTCGGTAATGACGAGATAATAATTGCTGATTTCGTGAAACGTACTGCCCCTCTGGAATTGTCCAACTCAAAAAAGAAAGGCTTTAAAGTGATTTCCAACATATTAAAACCCAAAAGTACTGTTTTTTTTAAATTGTTTATTGGAGTCATGCTCCTGGCAAGTGTTCTTATTGGCTTCAGTGGAATTATGCTGAAAAAAGGAATCACTTTTCACTCTTTCAGCATTGCCAATGTCTCAGGTTTAGATTTTTCTCTGCAGTGGCGGGAAAAACTGGAATTAGTCATTGGCAGCTTGATCATAACGAAGAAAAATAAAGGAGAGACTGCAGGGAAAGTCGGTTTTCCAGGAAGTAAGATTATAAACCCATTTTATATAGGTAAGATTTTTTCAAAAGTGTCTATCAAAGAATTGCAATCCGGTACACTACGTGGCGCAATTCATTTTGATCAGACCGAAAAAGAAGAACCCGGATTTTTTAATATACACTCCAATGATTTTTCTTTTCAGTCTATCCTCTCCTTTGATAAGAACGTACTGCTTATTGATGTCACTGATGCTACAGCAAAACAATTTAATGCAAAGGGCTCTGGAAAGCTTCGCATTGATTCTGCCAAAGAAACTATTCAAGGAAGTCTTACAGCTGATATTGCAGAATCCTTCCCCGTCAGCATTGAATTCATTGCAGACCGAAAACAAATCTCATTTACAGGAAAAGAGAATGGTAAAATTACGACCATCACTCCTCTGGTCGATCTCTTTGGCTTAAGCCACAATATCCAACGCTGGATCACTGATTATCTCCATGGTACCCGCTATCATCTGAAAACTTTTAAAGGAATCATTCCATGGAATAAGCCGCAGACTATCCTGAACACTCTCTATGCTGAAGTTCAAGTGGATAATTGTGAATACACCTTTGCGCCGGGATTAGAAGCTGTAAAAAGTTCCCACACTGATGTCGTCTTTAAGAAAGGTGTCCTGACAGTTATTCCGCATGAATCAACTTTTTATGGCCAGGAAGGAAAAGACAGTTGGCTTGATATTAATTTTAACGATCCTCATGCGATTATCCTGACAGCCTATATTATCACTCGCGTACAGGCCAACAAGGACATTGCAGCGCTGATGAAGCATTACCATATCCCCTGGCCTTTTATACAAACAAAGGGAAAAGTAGATACAGACCTGACACTTACGATCAATTTACATGACGGTCAGGTGACCTACAAAGGGGATTTTGTCATTAAGAATGGTGAAATTGAAGTAAACAAAAAACGCTACACTGTGAACGATCTACAAGCCAGTCTGATAAATAGTAATATTACTGTTGAACATGGTTCGTTCAGCTTTGGCAAGATGTTTACTGCAGATATCTCTGGTCAATTTAATGGCGCGAGTGGAAGTGGTGATGTTAATATTTTGTTACAACACTTCAGGCTGGGAACGGAAAGTGCACTTTTTCAACTTGACGATTCAGAACCAAAACCATCTATTCAATTCCATATCCGACCTGGTAACAATTCGCTGAATATCTCAAAATCCTTCTGGAAACTGGATGAAACCCGGATGGATTTTGCTGCATTTTCCACTCCACTGTCTTTTGCAGACTTTTCAGGAATTATCCCGCAAACACGGCTCAATTTTCCCATTGGCATTTCAGCCAACATTGCCGGACTATTTTCTTTGAAAGATAAACAGGTTAAACTCCAGTGCGAGGTGTTGCAAGTCGATTTTAAAAATGTGGTACTGGAACATCCTGGCATTTCCCTTGAAATTGAATACCAGCAAAAACTAACCATCCGGCACAATGATGTTTCAAATTGGAGAATAAACAATATCCCTACCAGTATACATCCATCAGAAATAACGCATGGAGAGAACATTCTGACCATGAAAAACCTCCGCATAAAATATGGTGATTTTTTCGATAGCGAGATTTCGGGAAATTATGATACAAGCAAACATCTTGGTGACTTTCATCTACAGAATATTAAAATAAAAAACCAGGATATCGGACATTTGCTGAATAGCAAGAGCGGTATGTCGGTAAAAATCAGTAATACAGATAAGAATCTTATTATCAACGTCCCGGACCTTGACCTCTCGATCAGCACAGGAAAAAATAAAAACTGGTCCGCAAGTTTTAATGATTTGTCTACTATCCACCCTCATTCAAAGGTTTTGCAACGCTTTAAACTTGATGCCGGCAGCCTGGAAATTTCATCAGGTAATGACAATAAAACATATGCGTTTTCAGCAGACATCCCTTATCGCTATGCTTTACTGGTAAAAAACAATAAACCAGTCAATCAATATACTATCAGTGGAAAAATAAATACAGACGGTGCCACTGCTACAGTAAATGAAAACATGCAAATAGTGTATGGTAAGCAGTTAACAGTCACTTCCCGTGATATCGCATATAACCTGCCGGCTATTCTATCTTTTGTAAAAGAACAGGCAGGATCAAAAGAAGCGAATCCAACTCAAGAAAGTCGGTTTGTTTTTAGTTTTGATGCTGAAAACACAGCTCTTTATCTTAACGAAAAATCACAAATCCTTGCTGATCACATACGTTTTGACAATGTGGATGGAAGTAATTCATTGATCCTTACACACGAAGAAGAGGAAATACGCATAGATATTGATGAAAAAGAGTTTTCCCTGTCAGGTAACAACCTTAACGATGCTTTCATGACAGCACTAATACCCGGCGCAGAATATCATGGGGGGCATATGTCGGTGGAGGCAAAAGGATTATTTACAGATTTTTCTGCAAGCTTAACGGTTGAAAACACGGATCTTAAAAAATTTCGGGTTATGCATAACGTTCTTGCAGTGCTTGACACGATACCTGCATTTATCAGTTTTTCTCTTCCTGAATTTTCTACAGCAGGGCTCCCAATAACATCATCAAGCATTGGTCTAACCTATAAAAAAGGATATGTCCTCCTGGAGTCTATTACTCTTGAGTCACCTCAATTCAATCTTGCCGGAAATGGCTGGGTCGATTTTACCGAAGAGATGATTGATATTGATTGTAATGTGATAACTCAAGTCGGTACAAACATCAGCAAGATTCCACTGGCTGGCTATATACTGGCTGGTGATGAAGAACGTCCATCTGTTACACTGAAAATTTCCGGAGACCTCTCAAATCCTGAAGTCACAAATTCGATGTTTCGTGACGTTGTAACCAAACCTTTTTCCATCCTTTCCAGAACCCTGACCTCACCTGTACATCTTATTAAATCTATGGGAGCTTCTGATGATAAGCCAGAAAATATACAAAACGAAAGTGCTGAATAATGATGGCGTCATAAAAACTCAAACTTTTCATTATCCCGTCATTCCCGATAACTACACTCGGGAATGACATGCTTTTTGAAATAATATGTCTTAACTTAACGACAACACACTGAATTACAAGTGTATCGTCATTTTTCGGATCGCTACAAAAGCAAAGCAGAAGGGTCGGACCAAGGTAATGTACGAAAATGATGGGGGAATGTATTCTGTATTCGCATTGTTTTGGTGCTTAAAGTGATCCTTTTGTTGTCGAAAACAGGCTTTTAAGAAAAGTTTATCATCGCTATGTCACGAGCGACCATACGGAAGAGAAATCTGGTTGTTGATATGGTCTTGTTTGTGACCTTTTATATGGTGTAGTTAAGCAACTTGAAGCAACTTGAAGCTTAGGGCGCATTCAATAATTACGAGCTTATTGTTGAAGGAGCCTTCAGCCTCCTTTCTCAAATACAGGTGAGTAATATGTTGCAGCTAAATATTAATGAGGTGAAAACGCACATTTCCGCCACCATCAGTAAAGTTATGGCTGGGGAAGCTGTAATTAGTTGTAAACGAAATAAGCCGGTTGTTGAGCTAAGGGCCATTGCACCTGAAAATACGAGAAGGCTGGAAAAACGGATTGCGGGATATGGTGCAAGGAAGTATCCAGACTTCAAACTGCCGGATAATTTTAATGATTCTCTCCCGGATGAAATTTTGACCTATTTCACAGGAGCAGGAGACGGGAAATGAAGATCCTCCTCGACACCTGTTCTTTCTTGTGGCTTACTCTGGAACCTGCTAAATATTAGACAAGGCAATGGGCGAGTTTGAAAATCCAGAAAATTCTATTTTTCTCAGCAGCATCAGCAGTTGGGGGATTTCTATAAAATATCAGTTGAATTAACTGTATATACTGGCCCCTCCAAGGTCTTTTATCCTAGAGGCAAGAGAGCATCAAAACATTCTCTCTCTGGATTTTTGTGAGACAGACTCCTTCCATTTAGGTCACCTTCCTTCTATTCATAAAGACCCTTTCGACAGGATTCTTGTTTGTCAGGCAATTCGCTCATCGGTTCGTCAAAAGCAGGATTTCTGGTTCGCAGCCATGAGAAGAGTATCCCGGCGATCATACAGCTGGCGGACGTTCCCAGGGCAAACGGAATACCACCCAGCGTGACACTGAAGTGCCCGCACAGGTAGCCGATAACCATGGCAATCGCCAGGTACACGGTTTCAGTGATGTTGCTTTCTTTGAGTGCTAAGCCGCCTAATTTTTTTGCTGCCTGGTCAACACACCATGCCGGATCGGCGAGACGAACCACATCACCCACCTCGATCTCCACGTCGCGAACGCGTGGCTCGTCGATCTCAGTTCCAACGATCTCCTGGCCGCTGGCGATCAA
>JAOZQU010000166.1:0-1220 GCA_029932055.1 Desulfocapsa sp. | reverse complement strand
GATTATCGGCAGCGCCAATGACCTTATCCCCGCGAAGAAATTTAAGTACGGCCGCATGCGGAAATCTGTGAAAGAGATCTTCAACCGACTGCCCGACAAGTTCCTGATGCTCAACTTTGTAGGCCCGGATTTCCATGGGTGAAACACCCAGAATCGAGGTGCCGACAGTCCCGGGCAGGGCGTCGTCGTCAGCTCCGGCTGCGAAGGCAGCCTCGGCATCCTTAGCGGCTTGTACCGGATCTATGCCACAGACAACGGGCAGGTATTTGATTACCAGGATGGTAAAGATGGATGATAGAACATAGGCGACTGCATAGCCGGCGGCCAGGTTGGCGCCGACATCATTGGCTGTAACGCCTTCAGGCAATTTGACTGCTCCACCGGTTACAGCTGAGGTGGCAACACCTATTACGGCAGTGATGGTGTAGCTGCCGGAGATGATACCCGCAGCATATTCAGGTGCTATGCTGAGCATCTTTGCGCCGAAATAGCAGATCAAGAAATTCGAAATAGCCACAATCATACCGATGACCACAAAATCCAGTCCTCCGCGAGCTATGCCGGAAAAAAATTGTGGGCCTACTTTCATGCCGATGGCATACATGAACATTAGAAGAAAGATCGTTGAGATAAGCCCAGGTACGCGAACATCGTTCCGAGCGGATCGTATGTCTTTTTAGCATCTTTTGCCGGTTCACTCTTGGCACTTGTAGTTTTGATGTGCTTTTTGGCTGTATCTTTTGTCTGGTGAATTGCAGCCTGCCCGTCCGATGTGTCGCTGGTGGACTGTATGGTCTGAAGCTGTTCATCTCCGGCGGCTTAAGCGTTGCCGACAGCCAGAACAAACAGCATGGCAAGGATGGCAATGGTGCCGATCCCGCTCACTGATCGTAGCGCTGCGATCATGCTCTTTGTTTTAATAATTTTTGATTTACTCATGATAAGTTTTTGTTTGCCTCTTTTCGAGAAGGGGGGGGCGTCCAGAACCTGCTGACAGGCAGGACGACCCCTTTATTTGCCAATGAGACGGCTGAATCATCGTATTAGTTGTGGTCAGTTAGGACCGCGGCTCTATCAGCACTTGGCAACTGATGCGTGGTGAGCTGCATGCAGCTTGGGAGGAGTTGCATTACCGCCGTGTTCCTCAAGAAAATCGCAGGCCTCCTCGATATTTGTTGCTCTTTTATTAAAGGTTTGATTTGCTGGATAGTGTGTGTGTC
>JAOZQU010000387.1 GCA_029932055.1 Desulfocapsa sp. | reverse complement strand
ACATAAACAGTTATCTTGCGGTTACTAATCGAATAATCCCGGTGACAGATTGCGTTAACAAGGGCTTCTCTTATAACTTTATCCGGGATTACAGGTCGTTCCTGACGCTGCATGCCGGTAATAGTTGATGGACGCGGTAAGAATGTCCGGATCTTAGCACCGGTTTGGTTTATCTGCTCAGGAAGCGTACCAACAATCTCCTGCTTATCAAGGAGATCATCTGTCAACTCAGTTCCATCAAACACGGCGAAAACTACTGATGCCTGAGGTACTCTTCGTTGTGGGTTTTTCCCAAACATCAATATTCCGCCAATCGTTGCACATATCTCTCCTGACAATTCCGTCAAAATATCAGCATTAAGGAGTAATCGTTGTTGTTCTATCTGTTCCAACCCCAGGTAATCAACATCGTAATAGGTAGGCCAATACTCATGTAGGGCATTGCTATCCATATCTGCCATAGAAGAGCCGAGAACCTGTGAAATATCAAAATGCACTAATCCAGCCTGCTGAAAGCAGACGACTCAATTCCTCTTTAGTTGCCATACGATTTGTGGAACCAACACGTATCCAGTATTTTCCATCTATTGTCTGATATGATTTATTGACACCACGGGGTACTTCGATCCAAAGCACCTGCTTCCCTTGACAGGACACTAAATTTATTTCCGGGCTTGTTGACGGCACAATATTGTTTCGTACTACATTGGCTGCCCACTCTTCAATATTATCACGGCTACTGACACCAATTATGCTTCCATCATCATCTATTCCGACAAGAACCGTGCCACCGTTAGTATTACTAAATGCTGTGATTTCCCTGGCCAACCCCTCTGGGCGCACATCTGCCGTTTTAAATTCAATCCCTCTGTTCTCTCCCTGTGCGATCAGATTCTCAATTCTATTACTATAATCATCCATCGTTTTATTCCATTATTCTCTATATGGTTTTAAAAGCTTTCCGAGAATAGACATTTCTTCTCAAATCGAGGCATTCAAAAAAATCGCATGGTCATAAATGTCTGTAAAACAGAGTGCTTCTTTTGCCATCCTATCAAATACAGTTGGTACTTTCCCGGTATCCGGTGGCATATATTGAGTGCCTGCTATGACAACTCCGTTAGATCATCCTGTTCATGCAGTAGACCGTTTACTTTTTCTTTCAATTCCTGGAACAGAGGGTAATACTTTGTCACAACGGCAATTGTTATTTTTTCAAAGACGACAACCCCAAAAGTGTTAAAATGACTGGATTCCCGCCTTCGCGGGAATGACGGGAGATTCGCAGGAATGACGGCAGCTTCGTGGGAATGACGGGAGATTCGTGAAAACGACGGGAGATTCGCGGGAACGACGGGAGATTCGCGAGAATGACGGAGCAGGAAATTTTTTAACCAGTCTATCATTTTTTACTCTTTTGAAAAGTCACTCTATCCCCGAGTTTCAACCGGTTCTTTGCGTGGGGTTAAAAAAAGATCGGATAAATTTATTTCGAGATCCTCAAACAATACCGAGTTGAGCCTATCATCCTGGTCAAAAATCTGTGCCTTATCGTATTGCCCATCATCGCCAGCGAGATAAACCATGACCACCTTATCTGTCGGGTGGACAAGCCAATATTCCTTTACTCCATGTTTTTCATAAAGGGCACGTTTTACTTTAAGATCCCTGGCAGCTGTTGAGGGAGAGAGAATTTCAACGATTAAATCTGGTGCGCCAACACAGCCCCTATCATCCAGTTTGTTTGAGTCGCAAATAATGGAAATATCTGGTTGGACGACTGTAAAGATTTCGTGATCTTGAGGTTCACTGGTATCAGGTAGGCGGACATCAAAAGGAGCAGTGTAAACTGAACAGCCCCTTTTTCTCATAAACTCATACAATATTGAACTTAAACAAATGGATATTTCCTGATGCCTTCTTGATGGAGCAGGTGTCATATCCCACACTTCACCTTCGATCAATTCCCAGCGCCCTTCATCCCAGGTAACGTAATCCATGTACGTATACTGTGTTTGCAGTTCAAATTGAGGTAATGCCATGCCAAGTCCTTCCTCAGTTTGGTCCTGCGCTGAACGCCGGAACCAGAACATATTATTTGCTCGACAACAACTCTCTCAAAC
>JAOZQU010000165.1 GCA_029932055.1 Desulfocapsa sp. | reverse complement strand
AAAAAAATCTTGGAAACATAGTGAACGAACTGAAAACGATACGCTGGAAACAACGATTTCAAAATCTCAACAAAGCATTTAGTCAACTTGAACGAGGACTGGCCATTGAAGCCCCTAGCGATATCGAGCGACAAGGCATTATCAAGAGCTTTGAATTCACCTTTGAACTTTCCTGGAAAACATTAAAAGACTATCTTGAAGCCCAGGGTGTGACCTGTCAATTTCCGCGAGAAATCATAAAAAAAGCTTTCCATCACCAGATAATTTCCGAAGGGGAGCGTTGGCTGGACATGTTGGGAAAAAGAAATCTACTGGCCCACACCTACGAGGAAGCCCTTGCTCTGGAATCATACAGACTAATAAAACAAGAATTTGCACCAGAAATCAAAAAAACTAGTTCAGTGGTTCCGAGGATGTAATGAACAGGAAGAGAATTGACCTGCCACCGAAAACTATTACACAACTCATTTCCATCTTTTCTACCTACCCCGAGATTGAGCAAGTAACAGTTTTTGGATCCAGAGTATTGGGAAATGCAAAACCAGGCTCTGATGTTGATTGTGCATTCAGTGGAAAAAAACTAACATCAAAGCTAGTAAGCCGGATCCAGAACTATCTTGAAGAGGAAACCTTATTTCCATACTTTTTCGATTGTATCCATCTGGAGTCAGCTCAAAACAGGGATCTGCTTGAACATATAGCACCACATGGCATAATTCTTTACGATTCGGGTTCGAAAAAACCATAACCGCTTTCATTGAAAGGCCGATTAATCAGAAAATACAGTATTCATCACATCTTCGAAATCAACTTCAATTCAACAGAAATCGCGCTTCAAGCTTTTTTTATTGAACAGATAAAGCCAGTATCATATCACCAAAATTGAATTGATCTAAAGTTACAAGGCTAATATCACGAAAAAAAATGAAAAAACTCCCCATAGGCATCCAGACATTCAGCACTATACGTGAAGATAATTATCTCTATGTTGACAAGACCGGGATTGCTTTAGATTTAATAGAAAACGGTACATACTATTTTCTCTCCCGCCCCAGGCGATTTGGCAAAAGTCTTTTCGTATCAACTCTACAGGCCTTGTTTGAAGGACGAAAAGAACTGTTTACAGGACTTGCAGCCTATAAAAGATGGGACTGGAACACACAATATCCAGTTATTAAACTGAGCTTTGCCGGTGTTGCCCGAACTGTTGCCGACATGAAACAGGATATTGGCAATATCCTGCAATCAAATCAAAAAAGATTGGGCATAACCTGTAAAGACACTACGGATATCGGTGGTTGTTTTCGTGAATTGATCGAAGGAGCATATGAAAAACACCAACAAAAAGTTGTCATTTTAGTTGACGAATACGACAAACTAATCCTCGACAACCTTGATCAGGTTGAAATGGCCAAAGAAGCCAGGGAAATTCTCAAAGATCTTTACACCACCATTAAAGACTATGACGAATTTATCAAATTCGCTTTTTTAACCGGAGTGAGTAAATTCGCGAAAGTTTCCATCTTTTCAGGCCTGAACAACCTTACCGACATAACTCTTGACAGACGCTATGCAACCATTTGTGGTTATACACAAAACGATTTAGAGACCACCTTTGCGTCGCATCTTAAAAATGCAGATATGGGAAGAATTAAAGAGTGGTACAATGGCTACAATTTTCTTGGTAAACAGGTTTATAACCCTTTTGACATTTTACTTTTTATAGATAACAGCTTTGTATTCAATAGTTATTGGTTTGCCACCGGCACACCAACTTTTTTAATAAAACTTATAAAACAGAACAATTATTATTTACCATACTTAGCTGATCTATGGATCAACAGTTCACTCATTGACAGCTTTGACATCGAAAACATCAAACTTGAACCCATTCTCTTTCAATCTGGATATTTGAGCATCAAAAAAGTAAAAGAAAAAAAACGTGGTGGTTATGACTATTTACTCGATTTTCCGAATAAAGAAGTACGCCTTTCCTTTCATGACATACTAATAGATTATCTAACTGATCAAGTTGTTGAAAAAGGAAGATACCAGGATGAACTATATGATATGTTAGAGAATGGAAAAATAAATGATTTTTCAGACATCCTCTCTCGTCTCTTTTCCTCTATTCCTTATAACAATTATGTCAATAATACCATAAGTAACTACGAAGGATATTATGCCGGTGTTATTTATGCTTACCTGGCTAGTTTAGGTATGGATATTATTGCTGAAGATGTTACCAACAGAGGAAGAATAGATTTAACGATACGATTAGGGGGATACATATATATAATAGAATTTAAGGTTGATGGTGACGGCAAGGCACTGCAACAGATAAAAAGCAAAAACTATCATGCGAAGTATCAAGACACTGGGGAACAACTGTATCTGGTTGGTATTGATTTCAGTAGTACAAAAAGAAATATTTCCAAATTTGAATGGGAACTGGTTTGATAAAAAACCAGGAAAAAGAGTAACGTATCCCCAGACAAAAACACTCAGACAGGATTATGAAAAAACTCCCCATAGGCATCCAGACATTCAGCACTATACGTGAAGATAATTATCTCTATGTTGACAAGACCGGGATTGCTTTAGATTTAATAGAAAACGGTACATACTATTTCCTCTCCCGCCCCCGGCGATTTGGCAAAAGCCTTTTTATTTCCACCCTCCAAGCTCTCTTTGAAGGACGAAAAGAGCTGTTCACCGGCCTGGCAGCCGATAAAAGATGGGACTGGGATATACAATATCCGGTGATTAAACTCAGCTTTTCCGGTGTTGCCCGGACTATTGCTGACATGAAACAGGATATCAGCAACATTCTACAATCAAATCAAAAAAGATTAGGAATAACCTGTCAAGATTCTACGGATATCGGTGGTTGTTTTCGTGAATTGATCGAAGAAACATACGAAAAGCATAAACAAAAAGTTGTAATTTTAGTTGATGAATATGACAAGCTGATCCTCGACAACCTTGACCAGGTAGAAATGGCCAGGGAAGCCAGAGAAATCCTCAAAGATCTGTACACCACCATTAAAGACTGTGATGAATTCATCAAATTTGCTTTTTTAACCGGGGTCAGCAAATTTGCCAAAGTCTCAATTTTCAGTGGCCTGAACAACCTGATGGATATCACTTTGGATGAAGACTTTGCCACCATCTGCGGCTATACTCAAAATAATGTGGAAACCGTCTTTTCTGAACACCTTCAGGGTGTCGACATGGAAAAACTGCAGGAATGGTATAATGGCTATAATTTCCTTGGTGACAATGTGTACAACCCTTTTGATATTTTATTATTTATCAAAAACAAATGTAAATACGACAATTACTGGTTTACAACCGGTACACCCACCTTCCTGATCAAACTCATCCAGCAGCAAAACTTTTTCATTCCCCAGCTGGAGAATCTTAAAGTAAACAACTCTCTCATTGACAGTTTCAATATTGAAAACATCAAACTTGAACCAATTTTATTCCAAGCCGGATATCTTACGATCAAAGAGGTGATACGGACAGGGGCCATCACCATGTACATCCTGTCATTTCCCAACCTTGAAACGAAATACTCCTTTAATGATTTTATTTTAGATTATCTCACCGATCAAACAAGCGAAAAGGCGACCTTCCAATCTAATATCTATACAGCCCTTGAACGTGCGGACCTGCTGTCGTTCAAAAAAACGCTCATCGCTCTTTTTTCCTCCATCCCGTACAATAACTATGTAAACAATACCATCAGTAATTATGAGGGATATTTTGCCAGTGTCATCTACGCGTACCTTGCCAGCCTGGGACTAGATATCACAGCTGAAGATGTCACTAACAAAGGGCGCATTGATCTGACAATAAAACTGAATGATACTATCTATATTCTTGAATTTAAAGTCGATGGTTCAGGAAAGGCTTTGCAGCAGATCAAAGACAAAAACTACCAGCAAAAATTTCTGCAAGAAAAGAAAAATATTTATCTTCTTGGAATTGACTTCAGCTCAACAGAAAAAAACATCACAACTTTTGAGTGGGAACAGGTTGACGTCACAAATAGTCAACCGGATTCAAAGCTACCTTGAAGAAGAAACTTTGTTTCCATACTTTTTCGATTGTATCCATCTGGAATCAACTCAAAACAGGGATCTGCTTGAACATATCAAAAAACATGGAATAATTCTTTATGTAGCAAATCCTGAAGAGCCATGACACCTTTCATAAAAAGGGTCTGCAGCAATCTTTATCTGAAATATTTTATTCCGGGGACAAGTTACAAAAATTCTTCCGTTATTATCGATTGACCAGGAACCAATCTCTCCAAAAACTGTTCGCAGGGAATACAGAGAATTTCATTAATTAAAAGCCGTTCTTCACCACGGTAGAGAAGCAGGGCTCGTGCCTCAGGATAATCTTCTCTAAAAGCCGTCAACCCTTTAAGCATTTTACTGTTAACCCGGGAAGAATTTTTCACCTCAATAGCCCAAAAGGTATCCTTTCCATAAAGTATAAAATCAACTTCAACCCCTGATTTTGTTCTCCAATAATGAAGAGTACAGGTTTGGTTACCATATGCGATCCAGGCTCTTAAATGCTGGGCAATCAAACCTTCAAGCGCTCCACCATCAATTTCTTGTGGGCTGTCTAAGGGGCCTGCTGGCCGTAATGATCGGAAGACACCGCTATCAAAATAATAAAATTTAGGGTGGGAAATCAGATGTCGTTTGGCACGCCTGGAAAAGACAGGCACACGAAAAGAGAGTAACAAGTCATCAAGAACAGCCAGGTAGTTATCCACAGTTTTCCGTTTAACTTGACACTCTCTTGCCACTTCAGAAACATTTAAAGTGCTGCCGTGAGAAAAGCTGACTGCTTCCAGGAACCGACTGAAAGCGCCAATATTCCGGACAATCCCTTCCATCTGTACTTCTTCTCTTAAATACAGAGCAACGTAGGAAGCGAGGGTTTCATGTGGATCAAGAGATCTAGCTATTAACGGCACCAGACCAGATTGCAGACTTGCATCAAGGCTATAGGAATCTTCAAGTTCAGCAGCCATAAAAGGATGCATAGTTTTGACAATCGCACGACCAGCCAGAAGATCGACACCAGTTCTTTTTAATTTGCGGGCACTGGAACAGGTAAGAACAAACTGAAATCCACTCCCATCTTCGATAAGTTCATGCACCACATCAAGAAGCTCTGGAATCTTCTGAACTTCATCAATAATTATTGTCTTTCCCTCTGCCCCACTCGCTACCTCACGCAAACGTTCCGGTCTTGCCGAAAATGCACGAAACACCTCTGGCGCAAGAAGATCAACCATAGCAGCATCGGGATACTGCTGTTTAAGCCAGGTTGATTTCCCAGTACCTCTTGGGCCAAAGAGAAAAAAACTTTGTTTGGGTGCCTTGAAAAAACGAACCACCATTTCCATTCTTGCCTCCTTTTTTGCATTTCAAATGCAATATATTACGACAACAAGGCAAGTGCAAGACGAATTATACCTCCCACAAACCTTGTCACCTGATCATGATGGCAAATGAAATAACGTAAGAGAAGTACTTCCTAAAATAAGGCGATCCTATGTCTGGCTGCTTTATCACGATGTCCCCGGATAAATAAACATAATCTACTTGGCTACAAAAACGGTATCGTGTCCCCTGATTTCTCTGATTTCTCCGATCCAGATCACATCTTTGCAACTTGACAAAAACACCTAAAGAGCTATTATGTACATAATAACTGTACACAATAGCTCTTTTACAAGGAGGGTCGATCATGCTGCAAGTCAAGGTGACAGAACTTCGCAATCGCTTACCATATTACATTAAACAGGTTCAAAATGGGGCTGAACTTCAAGTTACCAGCCACGGAAAGAAAATTGCCCGCTTAATACCTGAAACAGACATTAAAGACGAAGCATACAACAGACTTATGCATCTCCGGGGAACCGTGATAAAGGGAGATATTTTAGAACCTATCCAGGGAGACTGGAATGCAGACGCAGATAATTTGTGATACTCATGTCCTAATTTTCTGGCAAGACGCCCCCGATCGTTTGAGCAACACAGCCAGAGATACATTGGAGACCGGGTTGCACGACAAGGCTCTTTCCTGCTCTGACATTTCCTTTTGGGAAATTGCCATGCTCATCCATTCGGGGCGGTTACGAAGAGATATCTCTCCAGTTCAGTATATGGAAGATCTTTGCCTGGTTTTATCTCTTACTGTTCTGCCAATCACTCCAGAAATCGCCTCTTTATCACAAGGAGATTTTTTTATTCACAAAGATCCTGCTGACAGACTTATCGCTGCTACTGCGATTCTCCACAATGCCCCATTAATAACAGCAGATGATAAACTAAAAAAACTCAAGCAGTTAACCGTGATCTGGTAATTACTTATATGGCATGGGTTTAGCGCAAGATGTCAAGCCTGACCCGCTTCTTTAAGCCAGGTTGATTTCCCAGTACCTCTTGGGCCAAAGAGAAAAAAACTTTGTTTGGGTGCCTTGAAAAAACGAACCACCATTTCCATTCTTGCCTCCTTTTTTGCATTTCAAGTGCAATATATATACAACAACAAGGCAAGTGCAAGACGAATTATATTTTTGACTAAACCGTCATAAAATCCGTCATTCCCGAATATAATTATCGGGAATCTATCTTGGATATAGCTGGATTCCCGATAACTACACTCGGGAATGACGTGCTTTTTAAAATAACAAACCTTAGCAACAACACGCTGACGTTACACTGTATTAAGCACTGTACTGAAAAATCCCCAAACAACTTTTACCTGTTCTGTAATTCTGCAGATCATTTTTCGTTCATTATTTTGACAACGCGCACATCAAGACAGGTACGAAGAAATGCGTTCATTGCCTGCTGGTCTCCGGAATCATAAAAATCCAACATCAGACGATTAAACTCCAATTGCCGTTTTGCAGGAAGGTTAATAGCAGGGAACCCGGCATTGAGCAGTATACCATTCATAACAAAACGCCCCATACGCTTATTCACGTCATAAAAAAATTGCTGCCTGGCCATACTGAGAAAAACAAAAATGGCCTGATCATAAATATCTATAATGCACCGGGCCTCTTCCACCATGCCTTCAAACACAACAGGTAAACCAGCAGCATCGGGTGGCATAAATTGCGTACCGGCTATAGTCACCCCACCAGAACGAAATCGTCCCCATTCCAACACCTCATTTTTTGCGGCCACTGCATGGAGCCTGCAGATTTTCTTTATTGAGAAATCAAACGCCCCTTTATCAAGCCAGCCAAACAGCAAAAGCCATGCCTCTGATTGATTTATCGCAATTTGTTGATCAAAAAATTTATGCCCTCCAACAGTTATGCCGTCAAGTAGAGTCTGAATTTCCGGCAAGGTAAGATTTATCCCTTCAAGGTTGACCGCATCACAAACCAATTCCGACAATTGCCGACGTGCCAGCATTAGCGCCTTTCTTTTGTCCGGTTTCATACTCCAGCATTTTTCTTTCACCATATAATGTCAATCCTTATTTCCAGGCAAATTCACACACAAATTTTACTTTTTATTCTTTCCATACGTCCCGCCAAAACGCTATCATTCTGCAACCGTAACCGTAAACGCCCTGCTGCCCTGCTGAACCCTGACAAATATTTACTCAGTACTTCGGCTAACTTTGTAAATGGGAAATTCAGCATTTACTCAGGACAAGAAATATCTGCACCAACACAATAAGCACAGTGCGAAGACCACCTATACTCACGACATCGCACAACCATTTCTACTTAAATAGCGTCTGAACGAAAGTCCTATTCAGCGTAATTTTACAGACACTGGATTTTGTGTTTTTTCGACTAAAACTTC
>JAOZQU010000386.1 GCA_029932055.1 Desulfocapsa sp. | reverse complement strand
TACCCCCTTGAGGGGTAAAAAAACACGAAAAGAATTTATAAGGTACTAATATTGAAGGAGTACTATGTATACAATCTTAGCGTATGCAATTCCAGAAGAAAGTCATAAGACCATTCATGCTGCCTTGGCTGACAGGGCAAAAATTCATTACTGTTCTGGAATCGAGAGACTGCTTGGAGACCTTAAAGGGAATGAATATGATCTGGCATTTCTCTTTTTTGAAGAGAGTAAGGCGGATATGTCATTACTGGATAAGGTCTATCAGCTCATTCCCCATACACCTATTATTCTCATAAGTAAGGAAGAAAAACCAGATGTGGTGGTTCAGGCGTTGAGAAGTGGGGCTTTTGATTATCTGGTGCATCCGGTTTCTGTGGCACGTTTTGAAGTGGCAACAGAGAAGGCGTTGGAAAATAAAACTTTACGCAATGAGATAGCCTACCTACGCCGCAAACAGGATATTGTTTATCGTTTTAAAGATGTTATAGCCTTTAGTCCCTGCATGAAGCTGGTGCTGAAAAATTTGGAAAAATTTGCAAAAACCGACTCCACCATTCTTATTACTGGGTCAACAGGGACCGGAAAAAGTTTTCTTTCCGGTACGGTTCATTACAATAGCCCTCGAAAGCAGAAACCTTTTATAAAAATTAATTGTGCGAATATCTCTGTAGATCTCCTTGAATCGGAATTGTTTGGCCATGAAAAAGGAGCCTTCACCGGGGCTGATAAATTGCGAGTAGGTCGATTTGAGCAGGCAAGTGGTGGTACGCTTTTTCTTGATGAAATTGGTGAAATCAGTCTCGGACTTCAGACTAAATTGCTTCGGGTGCTTGAAGAAAAGTGTTTCGAACGGGTGGGAGGTAATAAAACGATTTATGCAGACGTGCGCGTTATTGCTGCGACGAATAAGAATTTGCAGGAGCAGATTGAGAAAGGGAAGTTCAGGGAAGACCTCTATTATCGAATCAATGTTTTGCCTATTCGGTTACCGGATCTACGGGAACGGCATCAATGTTTGTTGCCGCTTGCTAAATCGTTTTTGACTAAATATACAAAATCATTAAGAAGTGAAGTGCGGGGGTTTACCGATATGGCTCTAGCCCAGATTCAGAAGTACAGCTGGCCTGGCAATATCAGGCAACTGGCCAATACGATTGAACGGGCTGTGATTTTGGAAGAGGACGATCTGATTGATGTTCAGAACCTTTCTTTGCCGGCGGAAAAAAGTGATAAGGTAACATCAGCGAACATCAGCCTGGCAACTAATGGATCTTTGATTGGGCAGGAGAAAAAGTTGATTATAAACGCTCTTGAAGAATGCCTCTGGGTGCAAAAAAATGCTGCTGAGAAGCTCGGGGTCAGTCCCAGAGCGTTAAATTATAAAGTGAAAAAGTTTGGGATTACGCACCCAAACTGGCGTAAACACCGATGATGGAGTGACTGTCTTGAAGTTCCTTGGAGTTGTAGTCCTAAAAATTATCGCAGGCCGGCAATAAAAGGTCCAACTGCTTCTGCGCCTTCTTTTTCCACCAGTTTTATGGTGCGTGAACCAATGACTGCCATATCAGCTTTTCCTTTTAATGCCTCAATGTCTTCTTTGGATTGGATTCCGAATCCAACTGCCAGCGGTAGGTTGGTGGCAGCGCGGCATCTGTCCAGATAGGTGTCAAAATCCTGGTCAAACTCTGATTTTTTTCCAGTAACTCCACGTCTTGCCACGCAATAAATAAAACCGCGTCCGTAGCCTGCCAGTTCTTTCATCCGACCATCTGTGGATGTTGGTGCATAGATTAAAATGGGAGCCTGTTTGTATTTATCAGCAAGAGCCAGAAATGACAGACCCATTTCAGGGGGAAGATCAGGGATGATAAAACCCTGTATTCCACTGTCAGCTGCGCGTTTGAGAAAGGCTTCTTCCCCATATTTGAAGATTATGTTGTAATAGGACATAAAGAGAAATGGAATATCATGTTTCATGACCATTTCAGCAGCAAATGTAAAGCAATCCTCAACTTTTGTTCCTGCAGCCAGTGAATCCTGATTAGCTTTTAGAATCACGGGGCCGTCAGCCATGGGTTCGGAAAAAGGAATCTGAAATTCCACCAGATCCACTCCTGCATGGTCC
>JAOZQU010000164.1 GCA_029932055.1 Desulfocapsa sp. | reverse complement strand
AAATAGATGAAGGAACTGAAACTATCCACTGTACAAGCATTTGATCGTGAAGATCTTGAAGCCGAGAAAACTAAAAAGCGCCTTTTTATCGGTCTTGTGGCCGGTGCCGGCACTGTTGTGGTTCTTTTCTTACTTCTTATTCTTGTTATTCCACTGATTGGTCTTGCCAATATCCACCCATGGGCGCCCTATATATTCAGCCTGCTGGTAGGAGTACTTCTTTTCCTGGTAATCGGTGCAACCTTCGGCCTTATTTTCAGTATTCTTTGCGGACGTTCCCTACCACTATTTTCAAAAATACGAGGCATCACGATTAAACTTTTCCTGCCGCTCATGACGCTGGTTGGTAAAATGTTCGGCATTTCCAAAGCCAAGGTTCGATCCTCTTTTGTCAAAGTGAACAATGATCTTGTCAGCAGGCCTGGCAAACAATTCAAACCACAGGAAATGCTTCTGTTGATGCCCCACTGTCTGCAACGATCCACCTGTGAAATGCGTCTCACCTATTCTATTAACAACTGCAAGCGATGCGGCAAGTGTCCTATTGATAATTTATTAGGATTAAGCGAACATTACAACATTCACCTGGCCGTTGCCACAGGCGGCACCATTGCGCGTAGAATCGTGGTGCAACGACGTCCTAAACTCATTCTGGCAGTGGCCTGTGAGCGTGACCTTGCCAGCGGCATCCAGGACACATATCCATTGCCGGTTTTTGGAATCATGAATGTCCGTCCCAATGGTCCCTGCCTTGATACAAATGTCTCGATCAGTGCCTTGGAAAATGCAATTCGACAGTTTATGGATCCCCATTTTTATCCTGAAAAAAAATATGTCTCACTGGATACAATACGGCTTGGAAAAACCAAATCCTCCCCCGATAAAGAACAAAAAACAACCAATACGGCCTGAATACAATGGGAATTCCAGCTCTTCAAAAACGTTGTATCGGCACCTATATCATCAAGCAACTACTCAGGAACAACGCACGTTTTCCACTGGTTTTGATGCTTGAGCCCCTCTTTCGCTGCAATCTTCACTGCAGGGGGTGCGGCAAGATCAACCAGCCAAAAGAAATTATGGAACAGCATCTCAGCATCGATGAATGTGTCGGTGCAGCCGAAGAATGCGGTGCGCCCGTTGTGACCATTGCCGGCGGAGAACCGCTGCTCCACCCTGACATTCATGCCATCGTTCAAGCGCTTGTTGCCAGGAAGCGCTTTGTTTATCTTTGCACCAACGGCCTGTTGATTGAAAAGCATTTAGCACAGTTTACCCCCAGCCCTTTTCTCACCTTTAATATCCATTTTGATGGACTGGCTGAGCGCCATGATGCTGCAGTCTGCCTCCAAGGGGCTTTTGAAAAAGCAACCGATGCTGTAAAAAAACTTATCGCCAGCGGATTTCGGGTGACCACCAACACTACTTTTTTTAAAGGTCAGACAGTCGAGGATGCTACCCTTTTCTTTGATCATCTGACGTCTCTTGGTGTTGAGGCCATGACCGTGGCCGCCGGTTTTAATTACGAAAATGCAGATAATCAGGACAACTTTCTAGGACGGGAAGGGACAAAAAAACTTTTCCGGAAAATTCTGCAAACGGCTAAACAATCCTGGACCTTTAATCATTCAGGAATGTACCTTGATTTTCTCGCTGGAAATCAGGACTTCACATGCACTCCATGGGGAAATCCTACCCGCAGCCTCAAGGGCTGGCAGATCCCCTGTTACCTGCTCAATGACGGATATGTTAACAGTTTTAAGGAGCTGATGGAGCAGACTGATTGGGATCGCTATGGCGTCGGCAATGATCCTCGTTGTGCGGATTGTATGGTTCATTGCGGCTTTGAGCCTTCTGCCGTGCTTGCAACGGTCAAACACCCGTTGCAGGCGCTAAAGGTCGCCATAAGGGGCCCTGGTCGTTGAATCGCCATTGGCAATGGTGAGGTCGAGCGTCACAAGTGGTTTGCAGGCAATATTCCAGACCCGCTGCATACTGGCAAGGGCCTGAGTGAAATCACGCGCCATCATGAACAGGTGAGCAACAAGCCATGGCTCTCTGATAAGCGGCCGAATCAACTGCATTGGCTGGTTATTTCCCTCTTTGTCCACGCCGACAAACAATTTTTTTTCAACCCTCCGGCCGGCTGGATCACAGACAACCCGTATGCAGAAAAAAGGTAATCCTGCCTGCCGGGCCGCTTCAGCAGCACCCGCACTTTCCATATCCACTGCCAGAGCTCCAGTTTTCAAATGAGCGGCGGCCTTGTTCTCAGGACTTTCTATCGGTTGAGGGCTGCAAAGTATGGGGCCACGCCTGTATGGAAATGCGTTTTCTTTCAGGCTTGCTTCCAGGATATTAAGAAGTTGAGCATTCGGGGTGTAGCTTGCCCGGTACCCGGTGTGCTGATGAGCGCTGGTAAGTATCTGGTCTCCCAATATCACTGTACCCGGTGTCAGATCAGATGCGAGTCCGCCGGAAACGCCGATATTACCGACAACTGAACTATTCCCCAGCTGTGGTACAGCAACACGAAGCAATCTATCGCGACCAATGCCACATTGAATAATTGCCGTTGTCCCGCTTTTGGAGCTATGCTGTTCCAAAATAAAAACATTTGCTTCTTTTTTAAATTTTTTTCGCCCGGCAAGTATTTCTGCTTCAGCTGCAAGAGCCGTGAGAATGGTAAGGGATGCAGACGGCTTACGGATGTCATTCATTGATTTGTATTAAAATATTGAGGTTTATCCGGTAAGAAGTTATTCTTCTCATAGAAAATTTTCTACGTCAAAAAAGCTGGTTAGGCAAGTGTTTTCACCAGAAAACCTGTCTCATGCAAAGAAACATACGCTAACCGGAAAAACAGACAATGAACCAGCCGACTGTCCTGTCGAATAAACCATAAACAGTGACCAAGATGAACAAAAAAGTATTACAACAGGGAATAAGACGAGCTATCGACTGGCTGCTTGCCGATCAGGATCAAAAAGGATTTTGGGTTGGCAAGCTGGAATCAAACTCCTGCATGGAGGCTGAATGGATTCTGGCCATGCATGTTCTTGGCATTCAAAACGACCCCAAACACCAAGGCGTAGTTCAGGCCATTTTAAACGATCAACGCACTGACGGTTCCTGGGAAATTTACTATGACGCTCCCACCGGTGATATCAATACCACGGTTGAATCTTATGCAGCTTTACGCATTGCCGGTATTGATCCGCAAAGTAAGCCACTAACTCTAGCCCGCCAATGGATTCTCGATAACGGCGGGCTTTCCAGCATCAGAGTCTTTACCAAGTACTGGCTTGCTCTTCTTGGTGAATGGCCCTGGGAGCACACACCGGCCCTGCCGCCGGAAATTATTTTCATTCCGACCTGGGCACCGTTTAATCTTTACAAATTTGCTACCTGGGCCCGGGCTACCTTGCTTCCAATCACACTTCTTTCGGCCCGCCGACCTGTTCATCCAGCTCCACCTGAGCGTCGCCTTAACGAGCTGTTCCCCAACGGTCGTGACAATTTTGATTATCGATTGCCCCGCAAAAATGGCTTTTTTTCCTGGGAACGTTTTTTTCTTATAACAGATCGTTGTCTCAACAGTTATATTAACTTTCCCTTGCAGCCCTTTCGCCAGGCTGCCATTCGTCAATGCAGGGAATGGATTGTGCAACACCAGGATGCTGACGGTGCCTGGGGTGGAATCCAGCCACCCTGGATTTATTCCTTAATGGCACTCCACAGCGAACAATACGCGCTGGATCATCCTGTTATGACAGCTGGTCTGGATGCGTTTAATCTTCACTGGTCTTATGAACGTGAAGACGGTATTTACCTGCAGCCCAGTGAGTCACCAATATGGGATACTGTTCTTGTTCTGCTTGCCTTTCTTGATTGCAACATGCCTGCGGGAACCGAAAAAGCTGTTGATAATGCCATCAAGTACCTGCTTAAAGAACAGGTTCTGGTCGGCGGTGATTGGCAGGTATTTGTAAAAGACGTTAACCCAGGCGGCTGGGCCTTTGAATTTGAAAATGACAAATACCCTGATGTAGACGATACCGCCGTGGCCATTATCGTTCTTATAAGACTCCTACCAAAGATCAAAATAAAAAACCCAAAACTTGACGCGCAGATGCGATCTGCAATTGAAAAAGCAATGCATTGGCTGCTCGGGATGCAGAACCAGAACGGTGGCTGGGCAGCTTTTGACAGAGACAATACCAGTAAGCTTCTTACTCTGATACCCTTTGCCGACTTTGGTGAATTACTTGATCCTCCAAGTGTTGACGTGACGGCTCATGTTGTTGAAGCATTGGGACTCTATGGCAAAACCATTGCTGACCCGATTGTGGCTCATGCCTATCGCTATATACGAAAGGAACAGGAAGAAGACGGTTCCTGGTTTGGTCGCTGGGGGGTTAATTATATTTACGGAACTGCTGCCGTATTACCAGCCCTGGAGGCAATTGGCGAGGACATGCAGGCTGATTACATTATTAAATCAGCGGGTTGGCTGGTTGATCATCAGAATGAGGATGGTGGCTGGGGTGAAAGCTGTGGTTCATACATGGATGATCGCCTGCGTGGATGCGGTCCGTCAACTGCCTCACAAACCAGTTGGGCGCTGATGGCCTTAATAGCAGTTGATTCGCATGATTTTAACCGATCTATTTCTCGTGGTCTTGAATTCCTGCTTACAAGTCAGCTCTCTGATGGAACCTGGGACGAACCCTATTACACAGGAACCGGATTTCCAGGATATGGTGTAGGCAAACGGGTTAATCTTTCTCAAAGCGCTGAAAAGTTGGATCAGGGTGCTGAACTGGCTCGTGGTTTTATGCTTAACTACAATCTTTACCGGCATTACTTTCCGCTCATGGCCATGGGCAGGGCCGAAAGTTACCTTTCGGATAACGGTTCAGCATTGCAGGAGGCAGTCCCAAGATAGACATTTTTTTCTAACATGAAATCAACGGCCTACGAGCGGGCTTTTTGACAGGAGAAACAAAATTTACAAGATTTTTTATCCTGATAATCATGTCAATCCTGTCAAAAATAAAACTTCCTATACTTTCTACAACCCAAACTCCTGCAACTTTGTTATCATTTCCTGCTGCTCCTCATTCAGTTCTTTAGGAATATCAACCACAACCTTCACCAAAAGATCTCCACGTCCACTGTATGGACCACTTGGTAGACCATACCCTTTTAGTCTAAGCTTGGCATCTCCCTGAATTCCAGCCGGTACATTAACTTTAAATTTTTTACCGTCCAGAGTTTCAACATCAACTTTGGCTCCGAGACACGCTTGACTAAAGGGAATCTTTCGTTCAAAGATAAGATTGTCACCATCTCTTTCATAAAGCTTATGAGGAGCAATATCAACTTTCAAAAACAGATCCCCTGGCATTCCACCAGGAGGTGCCTGCCCGCCCTTTCCTTTTAATCTTAATTTTTTTCCAGATTCAATACCTTTAGGAACCCGAACACTCACATTGTGACTGGTACCGTTGTTTCTAAGAGCAATCTTTTTTTCTGCACCATTCAAAACATCTTCAAGAGTTACAGACAACTGATATGTCATATCTTGACCTTTTGCAGGTTTATGGCAACCACCACCACCACAACCTCCCACACCAGCCTGGCCAAAAACGGAACTAAATGAGTTTCCACCTCCACCACCCATATTCATTCGGTAGCTGCCTCTTCCACGTCCTCCTCCGCCAAATCCAAACTGGCTGAGAATATCATCCATATTAAAATTTCTAAAAATATCTTCCTGGGAATAACGCTGGTGAAAACCAGTTGAACCGTATGTGTCATACTGCTGCTTTTTCTCCTTATCAGAGAGAACAGCATACGCCTCACTTATTTCTTTAAATTTTTCTTCTGATGCCTTATCCCCTTCATTTTTATCAGGGTGATACTTTAAGGCAAGCTTGCGATAAGCCTTTTTTATATCTTGGGAAGATGCATTTTTATCCAATCCCAAAACATCGTAATATTCCATAAATATACCTTGCAATTACACTTACACATTAACTTTAACAGGAAGAGTTAAAACATGTAACAAACTAATTTCTCTTCTCAAACAGGGGTTATTTGTAGTGAACAATAGGAACAGGAAGGGGTGCAGTCAAGGGGATGAGAATAGAAGGAAAGATTTTTTAAAAAAAATCAGTAACAGCTTACTGAAAAGCTATCTGCTAAATTACCAATTATGATGAGCAGGAATGTGAAACGGAAAACCTCAGACGACACCTGGCTTTCGACCTAAATCGCTTAACCACTTGCTTTCACATAGAAATGCCTATCAACAAGGTGTCGACTGTAACGCACGATCCCTTCAACATAGTCAAAGTCAAAGAGTCCTCCCGTGAAAAAAGTCCGATTCTCCCCCTGGGCTTCTTCCCAGCGATCAAAATAACGATGGCGAAACTCTTCGACTCCGACATGCTTGAAGTAGAGCCAGGCGTCATAGGAATGCCAGTCATCCTGTTCGTTAATCCGCCCACCCAGTGCACTGATGTAACGCTTGATATTCTCTCGTAGCCGCAGCTCATCTGCCTCAGTCGGTTCACTGCTGGACAGCCGCGCATAAAAGGCCATCAGTTCATTTTCCCGATGCTGTTGCGCGATAATCATCGGCTGATCAAGAGATGGCAGGGGCAAATGAAATGCAACGGGCATGGGCAGCACCAGATCAGCGATCTCGAAACTGGCAACCGCGTAGGGAATAAACCTGGTTTTTGACTGAAGCCATCGTTCCTCCTCAGTCAAATCAAGGAAACTATCCAACTCTTTCAGGAGAAGGGGACAGGCGACGATCAGGTAATCAAATCTGGCATGATCCTCGGCATGAGAGATCTCGTCTCCAAGCATCTGCATAGGATGCGTATATTTTACAAAGATCCCTTCTTCTCGACGTTCGATCTTTTTAATATCTATATTCAGGCGGATATTTAGATCCCAGGCCATCCGTTCCCAAAAACGTTGAAAGCCGTATTTGAAACGCCGTAGAACCAGGAATGAAGGAAGAAAGCGGGCAAATGGAGCGGATGAGAACAGCATGGCCAGGAAGGTTCTAATTCCCATGTACCTGAGAACGTACGGCGCTGGAATTTCATCCAGGGAACCGTAACCGAATGTAGTAACAGGAATCTCAAACAATCGGTCAAGGTCTTCAAGTCCATTGCTGTCCAGCCATTCCGAAAACGTGACACACAGATCAGGATGCGCATCAATGCCGACCCAGCCCGGCCGCTGAAAGATCTTACGGATTTGATAACGTTTCCAGAGATAGCGCAGACTGAGACCTGCAAAACGGCAAAATGTCGAAAAGGACGAACCGCGCATAAGATAAGGCAGAAGGTCGTGGTAGCTGGCCGATTGATTTGTCTCATCATAGGTAAAGGCAGTGGCTCCCTCGAATCTTTCCAATTTGGCTCCCACACGGCGAGCCATGCGAAGAACCTCCCTGTAGGCAGAACTGATGACGATTGCTCCAAGATCAAATGACTGGTTATCCTCGGTTACGGAACGGCACATCCCGCCAACCCTGCCCAGTTTCTCAAACACAGTGACATTTTTGAATCCATGCCTGCCCAGAAAATGAGCGGTGGACAAGCCACCAGGACCCGCTCCCAAAATCAAAATTCTCGCTTCTCTATCAACAGGATTCCTGCTTTTCATAAGTTGACGTGGTCAAGTAAAAGTGGACATTTTAGCGACTTTAACAAAAGCCACTAAGCCGTAAATATATCAAACACCATTGCGGCTGACTGATATAGTGGATTGATCAGCCTTGACTAGGGACAGCGGCTGTGGGCATAGCCGTCAAGCTAAGCGTTAGTCATTAGTCGTTAACAATTGATTATTAATTATTT
>JAOZQU010000163.1:7652-7907 GCA_029932055.1 Desulfocapsa sp. | reverse complement strand
TCCAGATTTACTCCAGGGATAACACATGATCGCATGGGGTTATTGAGAAGTTACTTTTTCTCGACTTTTGTAACATCCTGTTGCAGCATATCAAGATAAGGGAAAACCAACTTCTTAAGGCGAGCAGTTATATGGTCTTCATATTCTTCATGAGCCAACTGATGTTGATCCAACAGTACCTTTAGGGCAATATTTTTTTCTTCGATTTGCTGTTTGTGTATTTTCAACTGCTTATTACTTTCTTGAAGTTCAAAA
>JAOZQU010000163.1:0-7642 GCA_029932055.1 Desulfocapsa sp. | reverse complement strand
TTTTGAACACGATGTTCCAAATCTCTGGAAAAGGACTTGACCTCAGAAAGTGCCTGTCCAAGCTCTCTTTGCATTTTCTGCAGGGTTAAATGAGTATTCAACCTGGCAAGTACTTCAGCTTTTTGAAATGGTTTAGTGATGTAATCCACACCTCCAACTTCAAAACCTGCCAGTTTGTTTTCTGCATCATCCAATGCAGTGAGAAAAATAATTGGTATATCAGCGATGCGTGGATCTGCCTTGATTTTTCGGTAAGTACTGAAGCCATCCATTTCAGGCATCATGATATCGAGTAGAATAATATCAGGTGATATGTGTTGCAACATTTCCAAGGCATGTTTGCCGCTTTCGTGAATACGGATATCAAATTCATGAAATTGAAGAAAAGAAGACAGTACTTTCAGGTTGGCAGGCTGGTCATCAACGAGCAGGATGATATCTTTTTTTGAGCCCTTCATTGCCATTCAGCCCACTTAACCTTACTTTTCTTCCTGTGAATCAGGAGGAGGAACATCCAATCCAGGTAAAGTAAGATTTACTTTCTTTTCCATCGGTTTTTTCCCAGTGGTGTCAATTACCCGCCGAACCCTCCGGGTGGAGACCCGCTTTCCTTTGGCGGCTGGTCCTTTCACTATATATTCATCAAAAAAGATCTCAACCACATTGGATTTTGCTCTGGGAGAAGGCATGAGGCTGGCCCGGGCACTTTTTTCCTCACCAAAAAGAAGCATTAAAATCTTTGAACGCTTGTGTGCATCAAAAAGTTTATATTCTTTATCTAGAATAAATTTTGGTGTACCAAATCGTTTTACATAGCAGAGGTTTTCCCTTCCTTCCCTGTACACCATATTGAAAATCATATTTTTCTTCAGTATTCCTACCCAGCGTATGTCGTGACCGACAAAAAGTTTATCCGTTACCTGGATTATCTTATATATACCTGTTTCATAGAGTAGAAACAGTCGATCATATTCTGAACAGGAGATGGAAAATTCAGCTTTTTCTTCACTCACCTTTATCTGATGACCTAAAAAGCCTTCTTCCCTGTTATAACAGACAGTAAGGTTGGATAAAGCCACTCTACGAACACTGACCTCGGTAAATTCCTTTATTTCCGTGAGCCTGGGATACTCATCTCCATATTTTGTTAATATTGAATCAATAAAGGATGTAGTGTAGCCCACCATATCCTTTAGGTGAGTTTTTATGGTTTTGATATCGCCGCGAATGGCTTTGATTTCTTTCTTTTGCTTATTGATATCATATCGGGATATACGTTTAATGCGAATTTCGAGGAGTCTTTCGATATCCTCGGTTATAACAGGCCGTTTCAATTCCTGGGTAAATGCCTCCAATGCCTCGTCAACACTTTTTATTACAGCTTTATAGCTGGTTTTCTCTTCAATGTTTTTATAGAGCCTTTCTTCGATAAATATCTGTTCAAGCAGTCTTGCATGAAGCTTATCTTCCAAGCGTTTTTTATCAATTTCGAGCTCTTTTGTGAGATCAGCCAGTAGTTTTTCTGTATTGTATTGTAAAACCTCTTCCACTGTTTCTGTCCGAGGCACACCATCCTGGACAAGGGTCAGGTTGGGACTGATTGGCACTTCGCAGTCAGTAAAGGCATACAGAGCTTTGATGGTGTCTTTGGCATAAATTCCACGGGCAAGTTTAATTTCTATCTCCACCTGCTCTGCAGTATAATCGTTGATGGAGATGATTTTTATTTTACCTGCTTTTGCGGCCTTTTCCACAGAATCAATAAGTGATTGAGTGGTTGTGGTGTATGGAATTTCTTTGATGAGGATAGTTTTCTCGTTGGCCTCTTCCATCCTTGCCCGGCAACGGATTTTCCCGTTTCCATGGTCATATAAAGAAACATCCACCATCCCTCCCTGGGGAAAATCCGGATAGAGTGTTACTTCCTCGCCCTGCAGTATTTTTTTCTGGGCTTGCAAAAGTTCACAAAAATTATGGGGCATAATCTTTGTGGCCATTCCCACCGCAATCCCTTCTGCTCCCTGGAGCAATAGCAAAGGAATTTTGCATGGCAGGGTTACAGGTTCCTGCATCCTTCCGTCATAGGAATCGACAAACTCGGTGAGAGATTTGTTGAACATGATCTCACGGGCAAGTGGTGAGAGTCGACATTCGATATATCGGGGCGCAGAAGCTGCGTCCCCTGTGAAAATATTTCCGTAATTTCCCTGCCTGTCAATGAGGTAGCCTTTATTCGCAAGGTTCACAAGAGCGGCAAAGATAGATTGGTCACCATGGGGGTGCAGTTTCATGGTGGCGCCGACAACATTGGCAACCTTATGAAAACGACCGTCATCCATATTGAATAAGGTCTGCAGAATGCGGCGCTGGACGGGTTTCAGGCCGTCATTGATATCTGGAATAGCACGTTCTTTGATAACGTAGGAAGTATATTCCAGAAAGTTATATTCAAAAAGCTGCCGTAATTTTCCTTGCTGTGAGTCCACTGGTGCCTATGCGTAAAAATTTTATAAAAGATTTTCCATGATATATGTCTTCCGATCCGGGGTGTTTTTTCCCATGTAAAAAGAGAGCACTTCGGACACCTCGCTCACCGAGCCCATATCTACCTGCTTGAGAATAATATCAGGTCCGATAAACTGTTTAAATTCTTTTGGAGAAATCTCACCTAAACCTTTGAAACGGGTGGTCTCCACAGCCTTTTTCACCTTGCCTCTACCCTGCAGTTTAGCGGTTGCCTGTTCCTTTTCTTTCTCAGTGTAGCAGTAATGCGTCTCTTTTTTTGTGCGCACCCGGAAAATCGGCGTTTCAAGGATATACACATGTCCCAGCTTCACCAATGGTTCAAAATAGTGAAGAAAAAAAGTTAAGAGAAGGTTTCGGATATGCAAGCCGTCCACATCAGCATCGGTTGCGAGAATAACTTTGTCAAAGCGCAGGTCAGTGATGGATTCTTCAATATTTAAGGCACGCATGAGGGAATACATTTCATCATTTTTATAAAGCAGCGCAAGTTTTTGTCCAAGCACGTTCATGGGCTTGCCCTTTAAAGAAAAAACAGCCTGGGTTAAAGGGTCGCGGGATGAAACAATAGATCCGGCAGCAGACTGGCCCTCTGTAATAAAGATCATATTTTCTTTGTCTTTGGCAGATGGCTTGTTTCGGGTTGGATGGTGCTTGCAGTCTTTGAGCTGTGGAATTTTGAGGGCTACCTTGCGGGCTTTAGCCTTGGCCTCTTTACGGACACTTTGTAATTCTTTTCGTACCTTTTGATTTCGTTGTACTTTTTCCATCAGCCGGTCAGCAAGTTCTGTATCTTTATACAGGGCTGCTGAAACAACATCTTTGACTTTATTAACAATCCAGGAACGAATGTCTGTGTTGCCAAGTTTGTTTTTGGTCTGGGATTCAAAAACCGGTTCAACAATTTTTACTGACAGGGTACCAACAATTCCGTCTCGAACATCATTTCCTGTGAATTTTTTATTGGAAAATTCATTAACACCCTTCAGGACTCCTTCACGAAAGGCAGAGAGATGGGTGCCACCTTCACTGGTGTAGGTTCCATTAACAAAGCTGTAGTAGGTGTCGCTGTAGCCTTCACTGTGAGAAAAAGCAAATTCCAGGGTGGAATCCTGATAATAGATAGGATCGTAGATGCCCTGTCCGCCAAGTTCCTTGTCCAGTAAATCAAGAAGCCCTTTAGTAGAATGATAGCAGGTCTTATCCAGATAGATTTTCAATCCTGCGTTGAGATAGGCATAACGCCAGAGCCTCTTATCTACATATTCATGATCATAGCTGAAATCAGAGAAGAGTTCGTGATCAGGAAGAAATTCAATCAGGGTACCGTCGGGTTCATCAATCTTCCCTTTCTTTTGATCATCCAGGATGCCATTGCTGAAGGTCGCAGAAGCAAATTTCCCTTCCCGGTAAGCAGTGACCTTGAAATAATCAGACATGGCGTTTACAGCCTTGGTTCCCACACCGTTTAAGCCTACAGAAAACTGAAAAACATCAGTACTGTATTTAGCTCCGGTATTGATTCGGGAAACACAATCTACAACTTTGCCAAGAGGTATCCCCCTGCCAAAATCACGTACCAGTACACGTCCTTCATTGGAGATCGTGACATTAATTTTTTTGCCTGCTCCCATGATAAATTCATCAACGGCATTATCGATCACTTCCTTGAGAAGGATATATATTCCATCGTCAGGATGCGATCCGGAACCAAGGCGTCCGATATACATACCGGGACGCTTGCGGATGTGCTCGAGGGAACTAAGGGTTTTAACTTTACTTTCGTCGTAGACAGGTGGTTTTGGCGGCATTAGATAACAAACTTAATGGGGTTACTGTGATTATTGATTCATCAAAATGTTGCAATAGTATTTCATTTTACTATATTTGGCAAGAGATGGAAAACGGTAAAGATTCGGCTAGCACCCCATCTTCGTCCGATTCGCCTTACTCACATATAACTCAATATAGCTCGCATGGCGACTCGAACGAATCTGGGGCACTATCCAAATCTTTACAATTGATGGGCAGCTGGCACTAATATATCTTTAATCCGAATTCTTTCGGAATAGCGAGCTGTAAGCATAAGAATATCATTAAACTACTAGACTGTTCACTTGTGATCCAACCAACAATACTTACCATAGCAGGTTCCGATCCATCCGGCGGTGCAGGAATACAGGCTGACCTGAAGACCATGACATCAATCGGGGTGTATGGAGCAGCAGCCATCACCTGTATTACGGTGCAGAATTCCAGGGGAGTGCAGGAGATCCATCCTGTGTCTGCCGATCTTGTTTATGCACAGGTCAAGGCTGTTCTTGACGATCACAAGGTCACCCATATTAAAATTGGTATGACAGGAACTGTGGAAATTGTTGAATGTCTGGGACGCATACTCCGCACTTTTTCCGGTAGTGTCATCTACGACCCTGTATTTGCAGCAACCAGTGGAGCACCACTGCTGACTGAGACAGGAATATCTGCTCTCAATAACTCTCTTTTAAACAGGATAACATATCTCACCCCCAATGGCAGCGAATTGGAACTCCTCAGCAACAAACGAATTCAATCAAATGAAGATGCCATAAACAGCGCCCATTCTTTATTAGCTACTTATCCCACCATGAAGGCAGTAATCGTAAAAGGTGGTCATGTTAATGAAAATGCAAAAAATATCAGTGATTTTCTTGTTCAGCAGGATGGCAATATCTATGAATCCAGACGGGAACGAATAAACAACAACAATCTCCATGGAACTGGTTGTACATATGCGTCTGCCTTTGCCTCATATCTCTGCCTTGCTGATGATTCTATTTCAGCATTTCAACAGGCTGGCCAATATATGGATAAAATTATTCAGTTTGGAATTGATAAAAATGTAATAAAAAGTGGAAGCAATGGACCGCTTCTCCATACTTTAAAATAAAGCAGGATTTTTTTATTCCTGCTTCTCAAAAGTTTTTTATTGCGGCATTCCCTTTGGAAATTCCACCTATGGGGAACCAATAAAGTGATTGCGCTCTATTCCATTACCCTTTATTATTTTTAATAAGAATAATTACTTTATATTTTCCAGACACATGACGTGCATTTTTTGTCGTTTATCCGGTACGTTAGCCACACCTTAAGGATATAAAAACATATCGCACTATTTAATAGTATGCCATTTTGCGAGGAACAAAATAAGGAGGCCGACAAAAAGAAACACCAACAAATCGTTAGAAGCGAATTAAAGAAACACAATATAACTATTTTTTATCACTCAGGAGAAAATCAATGAAGAAACTTGCATCAAAAATCGCCGTAGCTTGTGGGTTCGCGCTCGCTCTCGCCTCTACCCCATCTTTTGCCGGTCAACAATTCATTACCATTGGTACCGGTGGTGTGACAGGTGTTTACTATCCCACTGGTGGCGCTATCTGTCGTCTTGTAAATAAGACAAGAAAGGAACATGGAATTCGTTGTTCCGTTGAAAGCACCGGTGGTTCTGTTTACAACCTGAATACCATTGCTGCAGGCGAGCTTGACATGGGTGTTGCCCAGTCGGACTGGCAGTATTATGCATACACAGGCACCTCAAAATTTGAGAAAAAAGGACCAAACAAGAAACTTCGGGCAGTTTTTTCTATTCATGCTGAACCTTTCACCGTTGTTGCCCGTGCCGATTCCGGTGTTACAAATTTCAAGGATCTGAAAGGTAAACGAGTAAATATTGGTAATCCAGGTTCCGGTCAGCGTGGTACCATGGAAATCCTTATGGGTGCCCTTGGCTGGACTAAAAAAGATTTCAAACTCGCTTCTGAGCTGAAATCTTCAGAGCAGTCTAAAGCACTTTGTGACAATAAAATTGATGCCATGGTTTTCACTGTTGGTCATCCCAGTGGATCAATTAAAGAGGCTACCACTTCCTGCGACACTGTTATGGTTACCGTGAACGGTCCTGAAGTTGACAAACTAGTTGCTGACAATGATTATTATCGTAAGGCTGTCATTCCTGGTGGCATGTATCGTGGAACTGACACAGATACAAATACTTTTGGTGTAGGTGCTACCTTTGTTTCTTCCAGTGATGTTCCTGAAGATGTTATTTATAACGTCGTTAAAGCAGTATTTGAAAACTTTGACCAGTTCAAGAAACTTCATCCTGCATTCGCACACCTGAAAAAAGAAGAGATGATCAAAGATGGTCTCTCCGCTCCTCTGCATGATGGGGCTGTTAAATACTATAAAGAAGCCGGCCTTATGTAATAGTCCTGGCTGACAAAAAAGGCGTACCGTCATACGGTACGCCTTTTTTGTTTTCTCCGTTACTATTCAGCCGCCTCCCCATTTCCCATGACCATTCATGGAAACAAACATAACTGAAGGTATCATCGCATGAGTGAAGCAAATTACGATATCAAAACCGATGAAGAACTTCAGGAGATGATCGCTGAGACAGATTCCGGTGCCCGTAATCCCACCGGTGCTTTCCCTAAAAAAGTTCTTTTTTTCGTCCCCCTTCTCTGGACGATTTTTCAACTCTGGTACGCATCTCCTCTTCCATTCATTTTTAATTTTTTTGTTATTAACGATACAGAAGCAAGAGCCATTCATCTGGCCTTTGCTGTCTTTCTTTCTTACACAGCTTATCCCTCTTTTAAATCTTCCCCCAGAAATTATATCCCTGTTCAGGATTGGATTCTTGGCCTGATTGCTGCATTTTGTGCATCGTACTTGTATTTCTTTTATGCAGGACTTGCCGAGCGCCCAGGCGATCCAACCCAAATGGATATTATCGTTGCAGTCACTGGTATGGTTCTTCTGCTTGAAGCAACACGCCGAGCCTTGGGGCCTCCATTGATGGTGGTTGCTGCTATATTTTGTATTTACACCTTCGGCGGTCAGTTTATGCCGGATGTTATTGCCCATAAAGGAGCGAGTCTCAATAAAGGTATGTCCCATTATTGGCTTGGAACTGAAGGCGTCTTTGGCGTTGCCTTAGGTGTTTCAACCGGCATGGTTTTTATGTTCGTGCTTTTTGGTGCTCTTTTGGAATCAGCTGGCGCAGGTAATTATTTTATCCGCACGGCATTTGCCGGTCTCGGACATCTCAAGGGGGGGCCTGCAAAGGCTG
>JAOZQU010000162.1 GCA_029932055.1 Desulfocapsa sp. | reverse complement strand
GTGTTATTGCAGGAATCACCAAGGCAACACTTTCTTTCTTTGTTGTCCTCTGGTTAGTCAAGGATGTTGTTTTAAATTGATCTCCAACCAAGGAGTTTATTATGAGTGATAAAGAAAAAAAAGTAATTATTGAAACCGGTGATGCCGGTAAGGGAACCACTGAGTTATCAGATGGAGCGAATACTGAAGAACTGGAAGAGCGTGCTCTGTCTGTTTTTTCCAGTGATCGCAATGAAGATATAACTGCGCTGATATTTTGTCTTATAACCACCTTTCTGGTGTTGCTCTTTACCAAGTGGTTGGTATAGTTGCCGGTAAAAAATAGTTAACAATTCAGTACACCATGCCCGGTCTATAAACCGGTCATGGTGTTTTCCATTTTCTAAAAAATGAGTGTTCTATATGTTTAACCATGTCCTTCTCTGTACCCATGGTACGGATGGTGCCAAGAAAGCAGAGGCTTTTGTTTTCAAAAAATTAGAAGCTGACCCTGATCTCAAGGTTACTGTGCTCACTGTTCTTGATGAAGATTGGCGTGAGATGACTGGTGATGACTGGCTTAATTCGAGCAAGACCCACACCACGTTTCTTGATCACGTTGAAAACCAGATGAACGAAGAAATAGCAGAAGAGTGGCAACGGATCAAAAATAGTTACCCGACTGCAGAACAAGCAAATTTTCTGCAGAAAACAGGTCCTATTGCAGAAACCATAACAAAGGTTGCTGAAGAACTTGGCTGTGACCTGATTACTATTGGTCCTTATCGCAAAAGAAAAAAATTCTCCATTCACACTACTGGCATGGGCCTGAAGGCCAGAATGAAAAACCAGGACTTACACCCACTGTTGCCATGTCCCCTTCTCATAGCTCCATAAATGTGGCGTATTCAGCCACCACAGAAGAAGTAGATCTCGGGCTGCAGGAATTACCGGCATCCTTTGACCTGCATTCTCTTTTTCCAAATGATCGACTCCTGCGCTTTCATCCCAACTGGTTTGTCTCTGATTTTCAACAACACGGAACGTCCTTTACAGCAGTCATAAAAGATTATGTAACTGAAGAAAAATTTCATCTATCTGGGAGTTTTGTTTTCAACAGAACTGATGACGAGCTTTTATGTATTACACTGTCCCAGACAATTGACATACGAATTTCCTTTCTCAATCGTAACAACAAGTTAAAAGTTCAGATTTCTTCAATGAACGGAGAACCCGATCCCAACGATCCTCTCCTGCTCTGGATACGAGCCATCAAAGAGTATATTCGCATCTATCTAAAACGTACACCAGCCACCCTCTTTTTTCGCTTGTTAATGAATAAAATGGTGCTGAAAATGGATCCATCTCAGCGGAAGATTTGTTTGATGATGGCCAAGATCACTGCTGTTGAACTTCTGGTCATTGTCCTGATTGTGATTGCTTATGCCTTCTTTGTCTTGTGATGAAGACAAAGAGTTCAGGTAGCATCTTGAAGTATAATGTTAAGAGATGGGACGAGTCGGCCCTGGCATGGATGCCACTGAAAAACTGGATCGGGCCAGAAGTCGTATCTACAATGCATTCCTGAGCAGGCCTGTACCGGAATGTTGCAGTTATTGTCCAAAAATGGAGAGGTTTTAGCATGGCTTTCCCTGAAGTTGGTGATACTTTAGATATATTCATCCTTCGCTCGAAACTGCATGAAGGAGCATTGACCACCATTTTCCTTGCTGAAGACCAGCTTTCCCGTGAACAGGTTGTTCTAAAAATACCTTGCGGGGATATTCTTAATCAGCCCATCATTCTCTACCATTACCAGAATGAAGAAAGAATAAGCAGACTGCTTGATCACCCTGGAATTGTACGCTTTATACACCGGCAAAGAAGCAGGCAGTATATTATCATGGAGAATTTATCCGGACAGGATCTTCGCGCAAAAGTCGGCAGGAATCGTAGTCTTGAACTCAATGATGCTCTAATCCTGATGGACAGACTCTGCGAGGTGGTTAGCTATCTTCATAAACAATCCATTGTTCATCTGGATCTAAAACCTGAAAATATCATTTGTCTCAAAGATTCCAGAATCAAATTGATTGATTTTGGCCTGGCCAGTTGTCGCTCACTGCCGGATCTTCTAGCCCTTGATCTGCAGAATCCTCAGGGAACCCCCTGGTATATCGCACCTGAACAACTGCTTGGCGAGCGAACTGATCTACGGTGTGATATCTATTCCATGGGTATGCTGTTCTACGAAATGCTCACCGGTCAGTTACCCTGGCCACGCTCCAGCAAGGTTCATATTGCCCGTCGTCGTCTGTGTCACGATCCTACTCCGCCACGCTATTATACTCCAGAGATACCACCCCAACTCCAGGCGATCATACTACGTGCTATTTCACGCCATGCTGTTGATCGGTATCCATCCATATTAGAGATGCAACGTGATCTGAAATGCTGGCAACACCTTCCAGTCACAACTATTGGCAAAATTGCTAAAAAGCCTTCCGTATGGCAACGTCTTTTTCCTGGCAAAGCCATACGCTTAACCAGTGGAGAGTATACAAAAACAAGGTGGTCAGAAAGCAAAGCTCAAATTATTGGTGCCTCGATTGACTTTTCTTCAAATAACAACATGTTGAGAGAAGTGAGGAAACAAGCACTTATCCGTTCAGGTGAAGTCACTCTGGTTCATGTGATAGAAGAAGAGAGTGATGACTCTCATGTCAGGCATTATGGTCTGACTGTTGAAGGTGAACAGTTGATGGCAGGTCTCGAACAGAGTGTCCAGAACCTGCGTCGTTTCAGTATTGATCCAACTATTCGCCTCATTCGTGGAGAAGTTATTGATGTCCTGGAAAGTCTGAGTAAGGATCTGGATGCGGAATTGCTGGTACTTGGCCTATCTCGAAAAAAGAAGGGCTTATTTCGTGGTTCTTCAGTACAGCAACGCCTTGAGAAAATATGTCCATGTCAAGTTGTGGTTGCTGCAGAGGAACACTTTTCACCAGCTACTGACTTAAAAGACCTGCTGCCGACTCAATTGACGGAACAGCAGGTGCTTTCCTGTGATATTTTTCTGGTTGATCTCTGGTTCGAGCATCTTCATTATCATACGGATTTGATCTACCAGTTACTTCTTTATCCTGAACAGGAGATTGACCTCAGTGAGGCCAATTGCAGGTTTGGTCACTTCCTGTCCTCTCTCGAATCTTCAGGAAACTGGCAGCAGGTAACTTCAATGCTTGATCCAATCCACCTGCAATTTCATGAGGTCGCAGCCAAAATGGCAAAACTTCGTTCCCATGATCATGCAGGCTTACAGGATCTCTATGTCAATGAATCACTGCCACTTTCCTGCAGATTAAAAAAAGAGTTAGGCCTGGTCTCTTTGTTTCTGCGATCACAACTTGAAAACCAGCCACCTTCTGTTCCCTTTCTTGATGATACATCCTGCCCCGTCACCATGCCGGATCTTGCCTGTTATGGCCCTTTGCTGCGTGCTTTTAACCTTGATCAGGATCTCTGTGTTTTAATACAAAAAAATAACCTCAAGGATTCACAACCAGACTCAAAGAGGGAAGATTAAATGCGTTTAATGGTCTTCTCAGATATCCATGGCAATCTTGAGGCCTTGCAAAGTGTAGTCAAGGATGCTGCAAAACATAATGTACACAGAAGTATTTGTCTTGGGGATCTTGTAGGCTATGGCCCCTTCCCCAATGAATGCGTGGAACTGGTACGGAGCTTAAAAAATTGTCGTTGCCTTGCCGGCAATCACGATGTGGCTGCACTTTGGGAAACATCTCCCTATGGAATGTCATCGTCTGCCAAAGAAGCCATCCTCTGGACCATGGAGCAATTGAGCGATGAGAACAAAAAATATCTGGCAGAATTACCCGATCGCCTTGACCTTTTTAATATGACATTTGTCCATGCCAATCCATATAACCCTAGGGGCTGGCGCTATGTGATGGACCAAAAGTATGCATTACGGAGTTTTTCAGCCACCCGTTGCCGCTACCTCTTTATTGGCCACAGTCATCGACCACTGCTCATCACCAGAAAACACTTTTTTTCAATTGATCTTCAAACGGTATCCGGTCCGCGGGAAATCAGGGTGAAAGACAAAAAACGTCGCATCATCAACTGTGGAAGTGTCGGTCAACCAAGGGACAAAGACCCGCGTTCCTGCTACCTGATCTTTGACACCCGCAAACAGGTGCTTGAGTTCTACCGGGTACCCTATGATGCAGAAAAGACAGCACAAGCTATCCGTTCAGCTCACTTGCCATCAGCACTTAGCAGGCGTTTACTTAAAGGAATTTGATTACTTCGGAGATTGTCTATGAAAATCAAGCGACACGGACAAGGGGCAACAACCAATCTCAAAAAGCGTTTTTTCCTCTGGTCTGCTCTCATTTTATTAAGCGGCGGATTGCTTCTGTCTGTACTTTCGTTCTGGAACACCCGCCGACTCCTCATGGCCGATGCCATGACAAAGTCCGAGGTGATTCTGAGAGAAGTTGAGGCCATCCGTTCGTATGTTAAAGAAGAACTAAGGCCTAAAATGGTCGAATTACACGGCAAGGATACTCTCATTATCGAGGCGATGTCCACCACCTATATCAGCACTACCATCATGGCTCGCTTTGCGGAAACCATGCCCGATTATATCTACCGAAGAGCTTCCCTCAATCCGCATAATCCACGCAATCTTGCCGACCCTTTTGAAGAAGAGATGTTTGACTGGTTTGAAGAAGACTCCTCACGTTTATTCTGGCAGGGGGTGGTGAAAAAGAATGGTGACTCATTTTTTATCTCCATGGTACCTGATTATTTTGCTCCAGCATGCATTCGTTGCCATGGCACGGCAGAAGAGGCTCCCCATGAATTAACGGATAGATACGGTATGATAGGTGGTTTTCGTTTCAAAGCCGGCGATTTGGCCGGTATCAACTCGGTGTCCATCCCTGTCTCAACGTCATTGCGTGAAGCCTGGCAGGGAAGCATTGTATTTTTTATCATTACTCTCAGTGGCAGCCTGGCACTTTTGTGGCTTTTAAACCTGCTCTTTCAACGTCTGGTCATCGAGCGTCTTGGTGAAATGCTGTCCATTGTATCTGCAAAGAAAAAAGAGGACCGTGTACACAGCCCTGGTGATGAACTTGATGTTCTGCAGGCCTCACTTGGCTCTCTTAAACGGTATGTCCGATCAGCCCGTAAAGGATCTTCCCTGCAACCCAATTTTATCGATAACTACGTTGTTACTCAACCCATTTCAGCAGGTTCCATGTCCTGGCTGTACGAAGGCTACGCTGTTCAATCTAAGGAGAAAGTGTCCCTCAAAATTGGTTTTGACGAAGTGTTACAAAATCCTTTATACAGAGCATGTCTGGAAACAGAAATGCAACTGTTTGAGAACATGTCACACCCATGTCTACCCCAGTTTCTGGAACGAGTAGGAGATGTTCTGGTTCTCAAGAGAATACAAGGAAGGAGTTTATTTTCTTTGCTGCATAAGGAAAGATTAGACCAGCAGCTGCTTCTTCCAGTTTTTTCTCAGTTATTTGATTTGATATCCTCTTTGCATGCTGCAGGTATTGTTCATCACGATTTACGTCCGCAAATCTTTCTGGTAACAGAAACAGAGCAGGTTCGTTTAACTGACATGGGGCTGGCAGCAAGTGATCAACAGCCGGATCCGATTATGGCAGCCGGCCTTGGTCCCCAGGGAGATTTACTGTACATGGCCCCTGAACTGATTAAGGGAAAACGAGGTGATCCACGTAGTGATATCTATGGACTTGGTGTCCTGCTCTATCTGGCAGCGACAGGACATCTGCCTTTTAGCGATGAGAGACGCTCACCGCAGAAATGGTTACAGCAAAAGGAGCAGCTCGCAAGCCCGAGGAATTACCGGGCAAGCCTGTCTCAATCCTTTGAAGAGATCATTCTAAAAGCAATGGCCTTTGATGCCAATGCCCGTTATCAGTGGGTGGAAGACTTGAGGGAGGATCTGGAAAAAGAAGGAAAGCAGTTCGGATTATAAGCAGCTGCATGAGATTGTAGTGCAAAGCCTAAAAATACCGCGGCAGGACACTGTCGTCCTGCCGTTAGCACTACGAAATGTGACTAAAAAGAAATATTTAGTGTCTGTCTAGAAATGAGGTCTTTCGGAGTCTCGTACCTCGCTTATCTGTTCTAAATCGAGGCGCGAAGAGTTAGAACAAAGAGGCCATTTACAGACAACCACTATTTAGCCATGGCATCCATAGCTCTTGCAGGATTCGCTTCTACTTTGGCCAGAATTTCGGTTGTTTTTGCTTCAGGAATCCAGCGGATCGTGCCGTTTGATACATCATAGATAGCGCCAATAACTTTGGCTTTGCCACTTTTGACCAGATCACGGGAAACCGGGCTTTCCATGAACAGATCTTCCATGCCCTGATAAATGTTTTCTTCAATGGCAAATGGAATAATATCAGCTCCGTGTACATCTGGATGATCCGCAATTGCCTTTTTTACTGCCGGTACAATGTTGTCAACCAGGGGTGGTATATTACGTTCCAGAGGATGGCCGTGGCCCAGAACTTCGTTGGTGACCGCTGTCACTGCACCGCACTGGGTGTGTCCGAGAATAACAAAGACAGGTGTGTTTACGTGGGCAAGGCCGTATTCCACAGAACCAGCCTCATCAACATCCAGCACGTTTCCAGCAACCCGAATAACAAATATATCCATGATACCGGCATCAAAAAGTAATTCTACTGGTACCCTTGAATCAGAGCAGGTGATCACCGTAGCATAGGCATGGTCACCCTGATCTTCGGTTCCCGCCTGTGCCAAACGGGCAAAGTCGGAATGGGGGTAGGTGCTCTTACCGGTGATAAAACGCGCGTTGCCAGCTTTCAGCATAGCGATTGCCACATCCGGGCTGGGCTTGGCTGCTTTACTGCTTCTGGCCAGAACCGGACCACAGGTAAGAGCCAGCAGGCAACCGGCGGTTATTACTGATTTCAAGATTCTTTTCTTCATTGTACTTCCTCCTTTGGGTTATATACATGGCACCTGCCTGTTCTCCAATTGTTCAGGTCAGTCGCCACAAAAAAAAAGAAACATTCTCACTTGCAATTAAATCAACATGTTAAAGGTATTTCTAACAGGAAAATGAAAAATGTCAAGAGTTGAACGTACAATAGGAAGGAAAACATAAAAAATGACTTATTTATTGGAAATTACTACATTTTACACATATGCACGGTATAGACGTCAGTTAAACATTTTGAGTCAAAAAGTGAAAAATGAAAAATAAAGACAAACCTACCAACTTAATACATTTGATGGACTTGTATTTTTGCTCTTTAGAGTAGAAAACCTACTGTTTCGTCATCCCGTGCGGGCGGGAGATAAGCGCAGACTACGATCCAGAACGTTTTGAACGTTCCAGCTTTTCAGGAGTAAACCTGCAACGCCTCTTTAACCGCCAGCCCAAGTTGATCCATTGTATAAGGTTTTTTAATAAATCCTTTGGCACCAAGCTTAAGAGTCGCCTTTACATCACTACTCTCAGAAAAACCACTGGCAACGATTGCTTTTTGCTTTGGATACAGCTTCAATATTTCTTCATATGTCTGGCGCCCGTTGATACCCGGCTCCATCAACATGTCTATGACAAGTAAATCCACAGGATTATCCTTTACATACTGGATAGCCAACTCACCAGAAGAAACGGAATCAACCCTGTATCCCAGAGTTTTCAATATCTGTCCGGCAATATCCCGCAGTTGCGGTTCGTCATCAATAATCAACAGATGCTCATTGTTTCCGGTCAGGTTTTCTGTTTTTTCGCTTTTACTTTGAACAGATTTCTCTATACTCACCGGTAAATAGACCTGGAAACGTGTTCCCTTTTCGCTGCTTTTTACAAAAATTCTGCCATTGTGATCCTGCACGCTGTTCCAGACAATTGCCAGGCCTAGTCC
>JAOZQU010000018.1 GCA_029932055.1 Desulfocapsa sp. | reverse complement strand
TCTGTTGCACATTTCCCATTGCTTTTGCTCTAGCTCTCTCTTTGATGACGTCGTAAAAAGCCCGCTATTCCGTCATTCCCGCGCAGGCGGGAATCTAGTCATTTCAACACGTTCTGGATTCCCGCCTGCGCGGGAATGACAGAGCTGGAACATTTTACGAAACTATCAATACTTTACTTACTTCCCATATCGTGAAACTTTACCCACAACACAGCACCAAGCTCCACGTCTTTATCCTGCCCCTCATGCTTAATGGTGAAATCAGCATCATTTAACGCAGCAAAGCCCCACCATCCTGCAACAGGAGCCGCATAGGTAAAGACACCGTTTCCATCCGCCTTAATGGTCTGGGTGACCATATAATCATTGGGTGCTGATTTGGAGCCATCTTCATTGTAATACTCAACTTCCACTTCCGAATAGGGAATCGGTTTGCCATTCATTTTGATAATTCCCTGAAACACGTTACCGCTGTAGAGACCATAGGGTTTAGAAAGCGGGACAATTTCTGTTTTCAGCCCCAGTTCCTCATCCCATCCGTCATCTATGCCATATGCAGTGACTACAGCCTTTGTATAATGGATGATAAACTTATCTTCTGCCGGTTCCCAATATGGCTGGGGCTCCATGCTGAACACATAAAGACCAGGGCGCTTAACCTTATAGCTGAGCTTCCAGGTCTGCTTGTCTTTAATTGTTACAGACTCTAAACTTCCCAGAAGATCTGTGGTCCTGCCATTGGCAACAACAGAAAATTTTTCCGGTTTGACCAGAGGCATGGGGATGCCTTCCATGGGATGCCAAAAACGCACATCCAATGAAACACTACTCTCTTCTCCCTGGGTCACCATCTGGTCCGACGGTATAATCATTCCATAATGGGCCTCTGCCTGACTTCCCAGCAGCAATAGACAGCCCGCCGTTAGCAGCAAACCTTTTACATGTTCCATACTTTTCCTCCTCCTTTCATAAACAAACCAAATCATTCAGCCGCAGGCGGCAGTTCAGCAAACGCCGCAGCAGAATAACGATAACCGGTAGCAGTAGTGTCAGTTGTGGTCTGACCGACATTGTATGCTCCGGAAGCCTGTACATCAGTTGATGTAAAAGAGGGATCAGTGGAAGATGAATCCTCACCAGCTTTACAATCAAAATGATCTACAGTGTTATGCCATACATTGTTATTTCTATTTAAAAGTGTGACACCGGGTTGAGTGTAATCTTCAGAACCAATATATTTGATCACCCCACCCCCTTTATTGTTAGTGATGATGTTTCCTTCCATCACTGCGGTAAAGGATGCCGGTTGCGGGTACCCAAACACAACTCCCCCACCCCTGATTTTTCGTTCCATTTTATTATTGGAATCAATCGTATTATTAGTAATGATGACTTTACTGAGATTAAAGGAGGTAAGGTTCAGCCCTAAATGATCGTTATCTACAATCAGGTTGTTATCGATCACAATATCATCGAACACAAATTTCTTGATGGTTGACAGTGGGCTGATAACAATACCATCCATATTGTTAAAGATATGATTACCGACAATACGTGGCGAAGCCACCTCTCTGGCACCGATACCAATATAATTGTTATAGATATAATTCGATTCAATTCTGGGTGAGCCCTTGCCCCGGGAACCGATACCCACAACATGATTATTATAAATACGATTGTTATAGATTCTGGCCATACTGTCTTTTCCGTTACCAATACCGACCTTGTTGTCAAAAATCAGATTGCCATGTACTTTTGTTTTTCCGGTCAGTGAAGGAGAACCATGGATACCCATACCATGATTATTGCCTGTAATTTTATTGTTATAAATATCAGGAGCGGAATCCCAGATATTAATACCATGGCCCAGATCACCAAGCCCGCCTCCTGTAATAACAAATCCTTCGATCTTGCCGGCCCTGTCCCCCAGGTAAAAAACTGAAATTGTATTCATGTTTCCTTCCCGGTTCCCGCCATCAATAACCGGCCAGTCTTTTCCTATCAGGTTGACACTTTTATCAATGATCAACAGTTCAATATAGACCCCTTTTTGCACAACAATATCATCTCCAGCCTGAGAAGCATCAATCGCAGCTTGAATTGTAGGATATTCACCAGGTACATTTCTGATTCCTTCCTGCACCGGAGTTCTTGTGCTGATATTTACAATCACCGGCTCACTGTCTGTTTTGCCATCGTTAACAATCAGCTGGATGGTATACCCACCATCCACATCCACCTGAAAAGAACTGTTTTGAGATGTTGCTTCAGTAATGGTGGCATTGCTGTTATCGGGTTTGAATATGAGCGTCCATCTATAGGTCAAAGGATCACCATCCGCATCGTTACTGGCACTTCCATACATTGTGAGGCTATCTCCCGCAGAAACCTGAGCAAGAAGCTCTCCAATATTTGCTTTGGGAGGAGTATTGGCGGATATGGTTACTTTCATTAATGACGGCTCGCTGCTCTGCCCCCACCTGTCTGTTACAACAAGCTGGACTTCATAAACACCAGGTTTATCTGTGCGACACATACTTCTATCTTTGTCTGCCCTTGAAAGCTTTGCCTTGCTCAATTCCGGACTTGCAACAAGTGTCCATTTATAGCTTAAAGCATCACCATCCGGGTCACTGCTCTCTCGGCCATCAAGGATGACTCTTTTGCCCTTCTCCACAACCTGATCAGAACCGGCAAAAGCCACAGGAGGGTTATTTGCCCCTCTCTCTTCGGCCATGGCCAGCGGGCCACCATAAACACCCATATCATTACGATCAGTTCCCAGAGAAGGTGGAAAATGAGTATCGGAAAAGGCTTTATCCTTGTCGCCTCCATCTATTCCCGGGGATCCGTAACGCAGGTGAAAATCATGTGCGTCCATATCAACAAACAGTGGATCTGCAATAATTCCTTTATGGCGTTTGTAACTGCTTTCATCACCGTAACCACCATATTGCGGTTTAACACACCAGAGATATTCAGGGTTACAATCACCGGTCTGGCCATTGGCAAAAAACAGATTATTTGAATATCCTTTACCTGTAGTTCTGATCCCCGCATCAATATTGTGGGTGAATATATTGTTTTTGATGGTTGCCACAAGTTCTGGATTCTCTACCCATACACCAGCCTGGCCATTGCCGACCACAGTGTTGTTAATGATCGTAAACGGTGCAACCGTACACCTTATCCCGGAACGATTATTCTCATAAATAATATTATTTTGAGCGGATCCCGTGGCAGTCTCTGCGCTGATTCCTGATCTTTCGTTTTGGTAAATAATGTTATTTCGTACATCAATCTCTGAAACCGGCAATTTACCACTTCCTACGCCGGAATATTTATTGTTGTGAATAATGTTTTCGTTTATCAGCAAAGACGATCCCTTACAGACATAAATACCGGCCTGCGCATTATCAAAAATGTGATTTTTAGAAAGTATTGCTGAGCTTCCCTCACAAAAGACGCCGGACGGTTCATTGTCCCTGATGGTGTTATTGATAATTATCGGGGATGTGCCTTCACAGTAAATGCCAGATCCTTCCGAAACATCGTCTGTTTTCAAAAGTGTTCCATGGATAACAGTAAAACCGTCAAGGCTTGCATCATCGGCACAGACAACAACAGGGCCTTTTTCTTTTTCACCGTCAAGCAGGGTTTCAAAAGAGCGTATATCTCTTTTTGAAAAATCCTTATTCCAGCCACCCTCAAGAAAAACACCTTTTCTCAGTCTAATATGTTCGTAATACGTGCCGGCAGCAACCTGGATGGTATCACCGGCAGCAGCCTCATCGAGTGCCGCCTGTACTGAAGTAAACTGATCCGGAACACGATGTGTTGCACTAAAAGCCTGCTCACCAAGGCAGGCCCCAATAGCTACGAAAACACAAACAACTGCCAGCACTTTATAAAAACATCGATTTTTCATATTAATTTCACTCACCACTCAACTCCTCCACGGGCGCATCAGGCCCACCGTAAGCACCCATATCATTCCAGTCCTCTTTCGCATCCATGTAAAAGGGGTCGAACATGCCTTTTTTCCTGCACGGTGATCCATCCTGTAAATGAAAATCACCCAGATTCTGATCCACAAACAAAGGATCCACGGCAATATTGCCATTCATCCCTCTAAAACTTCCATCTTGAATATCTGAAAAAACCGGCCTTGCTGACGGCCCTGTTTCTTTCATAAAAAGATCCCCTGCACTGTTTTGCCAGAGAATAAGATTTGTCAATCGAACAGAGCCCCTGTCGACCATTATTCCCCCACCATACTCCGCCTCATTTGCGACAAGTGTATTGTTGCCGATTATGGAAGCCGCCCGATCACAGGATATTCCACCACCAAATCGCGCCCGGTTTTTCCAAATAATGTTATTGGTCATACTGGAGGAATCACGGTTACAGCCGATTGCACCACCTGAATTTTTGGCCTCATTCTCCATGAATAAATTCCTGTATATTGTCGCGGTGGAACGAACTGAAAAAATCCCTCCGCCAGCCACAAGAGCCGTATTCCCTTTTATGATATTCTCGCTGATTGTCGGGGACGATTGTGTATCACAATAAATCCCTCCTCCAAAAGTCGAAATATGGTCGACAATTACATTATTTTTAATGACGGGTGCCGTCCCGGGTTCACAATAAATCGCTCCCCCATTACGAGAAATTCTCTGGTCTATCTGTTGACTGCTGATGGTAAAGCCGTCAATAATGGCTCGGCTCGTTCCTGCAATAGTAATTACCGGACGTCCGGACTTGCCGACAATAGTTGTATGGCCGGCACCCTGACTACTTTTTATGGTCAGAGATTCATTAATAATGGTTAAATTATCAAAGTAGAGCCGGTAAATACCAGGGGCGACAAGTATTGTATCTCCATCTGCAGCGTTCCGCACAGCCTCCTGAATTGTCCCGTACCCTTTAGGAACATGCAAAATTCCCGCCAAAACATTTGAGCAACCAACAAAAAACAGGACAAGAACAGCGAAGATCCCCCATGCCCGAAAAAATACATGCTTCATTTGTCTTCATCCCATCCTATGAAATCAATTCCTGCAGTAACATTTCGATATATATAATTACGACGAAGAACTGCAGAAGGAACCCCCAACAGCCTGATCCCTGCTGTCATGTTGCCGTAGATTTCGTTGTCTTCTATGGTTGTCGCATTTGTATTCCACAGACTTATACCGGTTCTCTTGTTATCAAAAATCACATTGTAGCTAAGAGTAATGGTATCAACTTTGGTGCAGCGTATACCGGCTGTCAGATTGCCGTAAATCGTATTATTTTCAATGACCGCATTAATATTGTTATTCACCCCGCCAAGCCCCCGCAGCCCTATGCCCGCCCGACTATTACTATAAATCGTATTATTTTTTATAATCAACGGATTGTCGTGGCCATCAAAATTGATAGCCCCAACGCCTATGCCGTTTTGATAGCACAGATTACCGTCAATAACCGGTCTGCCCTTTTCCCTGATGCCCACTGCAGGGGCAAAAAAGATCTTATCTTCAGAATGTGGGAAATGGTTATCAAAAATCTCATTTTTTGAAATAACTGCTGCAGAATTAGTGGCATTGGCAATTCCAGGGCCTGCATTTGCATAAATTACATTATTTTCAATCAAGGGATTTGCTTCATTCTCAAGGGCTGCTCCCATACCAACACCAAGCCCGGTTGACAATATTGCCCCCCAGCTCTTGTTACCTGTGAAAACATTATTTACAACAACCGGAGAACTGCCACGAATCTCCATCAAAAACAGGCTGATTCCAGAAACATATTTGGGCATGTTCTGAAAAGTAAAGCCATCGACTTTCATTGGAGTTGTTGTGGATTTGGGGAAACTGATCAGGTAGCCAGGCTCTTCAATATCACTTCCATCAATGATTGTTCGCAGTGTTCTTCGAAGAATTTTCTGCTGACCGGGCCCATCCACCAGATCATTTCCATCTTCACCGTCATAGCTCAGCAGATTCACACCTTCTTTTACAACAATCCTCTCAAAATATGTCCCAGGCATAACAATGACATTATCGCCTTCCTGGGCAAACTCCATGGCCTCCTCAATGGAAAAAAAATCATCTGGGACAATGAATTCCTCCGTCAGGGCAATTGTTGCCCACACTCCCTGTAAAAAAATGCAGAGCAGACAAATAAGGCGATATTGACACATCATTTTATTGACCAAAAGATATCCTGTAATTTTTTAAACGGATCTTACTGTTTATTTCTACGCAATTCCTTGCATACACCAAACTAAAAGATACAAAGAGATTTTTCAACATCCCTGTGACATGAATGTCAGTTAAAAGTTTTGAATTAAAAGTTAAAAATTGGGTAACTGTTCAGCGTAATTTTGCAGGCACTGGATTTTATACTCTTTTGACTAAAACTTCATAAAATCCGTCATTCCCAGAAACCACCCCGGACAAGCCCGAGGTAGTTTCCGGGAATGACGTGCTGTTTGAAGTAATATGCCTTAACAACAACATGCTGAATAATTACAGAAAAAGAAATAAAGTAGCTGGGGGGGGGAAGGCAACAGAAAATTGCTATTCACTTGTGGATAGTGCAGATAATTGACCACAGACCAGGCAATCATCATTGCGAGATACCTCTAACTCCTGGAAACGCATGCTCGAATAATCCGCAATTAATATTTTGTTTGCAAGTGCGGGTTTTGAACCGATTAGATATTGTATGGCCTCAATGGCCTGCAGGCTGCCCGTAGCAGTTGTAACCGCTCCAAGTACGGGGATATTTTCCAGAGGAGGTGATTCCGGAAAAAGACAGGCCAGGCATGGCGTGAGTGGTGGATTTAAGAAACTGACCCGTCCTTCCATCCCCCATACAGCCCCATGAACCATTGGTATAGCTTTTTCAACCGCATACTGATTCAATGCAAAGCGACCGGCAAAATTATCAAGACAATCCATTATAATATCAGCATCACCGATGAGTTCACGTGCATTTCCGCTGGTAATTTTCTGCGAAACCGCATCAAAATCAACGTCACTGTTTATTGCTGAAAGCGTTTTCAGGGCAGAATGGGTTTTATCAACACCTATACTTTTCTCCCCATGGAGAAACTGCCTGTTCAAATTACTCACATCAACAGTATCATCATCACACAGGGTTATATGCCCCACCCCTGCAAGAACCAGATTCATAGCGACAGGAGAGCCCAGCCCACCAACACCGGCAATAAAGACCTTACTGTCTTTCAATTTTTCCTGGGCTGCGTCTCCCCAGCCATCAAGCATTATCTGTCTTTGATATCGACTCAATTTTCTATACGCAGTATGTTGCTATGAAATACTTCCTGACCCGCATTGCTCACTGAGAGGGCATTTTCGAACTGATTCCAGGTCTATGGTGTCAGGTAACTGCTGCAGACCATCTGTTACATGTTTGATGGTTCTTTGCACCACCTCGCGAGACAGACCGACATGATTCCCCGGGTTGATCACCTTCTCAATCTCCTCTCTGCTGAACCTGGAAAATATCTGCGAATGACTCATCAGTAAATCAAGAAACGGTTTCCCTTCTTCTATGGCTTCCATGCTGATTTCATAAATCAATTGATGCGCAATCTGTTTGCCGATCGAGGCACCAAGAAAAAACATTAACGCCTCAGTTGAAATACAGGTTGCCGCCTCTGCAACATTCTGTTCAATCCTCTCCTCATGCACAATAAGGTCACTCAAAATCTCCTTCATCATCGACAGCTGGCCACAGACAAAAAGAGAGGTGTCGGTGATACTCACCCATTCTAAACGAACTGAGCGATAATCTCTCTCATGTTCGCTGATTAAGCCGTCGAGACCTAATCCTGAGTTGGCATTGATCAGTTTAGCAAGGACAACCACCTGCTCACACATTTCAGGATTCCGTTTATGGGGCATGGTGCTGCTGCCAATTTTTCCAAACTGAAAGGGTTCCTCAAGCTCGCCGATCTCATTTCTGGCAAGACAACGAATTTCATCGGCAATTTTGGCCATAATGCCGGAAATCAGAGCAAGAGTAGAAAGAAACTCGGCAATCCTGTCCCGTGAAGCATGCCATGCTGTGTTGGGTGCTGCCAGGCCAAGCCTGTCGGAAAACTGATCCAATAAAACAAATCCCTTATCACCAAAGGCATCCATTGTCCCGACTCCGCCAAACAGCTGACTGACAAGAAGCCTTTTTTTAATGCTGAGCAACCTTTCGTGATTGCGCCACAATTCATCCAGCCACACAGCCATCTTCAAGCCAAGGGTCATGGACAAGGCATGCTGCGTATGGGTTCTGCCAATGGTTACCAGATCCTGATAACGCTCAGCCAACCGGGATACCTTGTGAATAATGGTAGTAAGATCACGTTCCACAATGGAAAAAACATCTCGAATTTCCAACATCTGGGCCGTATCCTGTATATCCTGGGTCGTGGCCCCAAAATGGATAAATTGCCCCGCCTCTTTATCACAGATACATCGCAGTGCCTCAAGTAAAGGCATAAGAGAATGGCTGGTTACCTTCAAGCCCTCTTTGACGGCTTCGAGATCGAGTTTTGAAAGCTTGGCATTATCTCTGATATTTTCAGCAGCCCATCGCGGAATCATGTCAAGATCGGCCTGGGTCAAGGCCAGGGCAGTCTCTACATCAAGCCATCTCTGATACCTGTATTTATCACAGAAAATTTTTCTGGCTTCAGGGGTGGTATAGCCGCTACTGTAAAATCGTGAATCAACAATGTGGCTGGAGAGATCACACATACTCATAAGAACTCAACTCCCTTAACTCTACCAGAGAGTTTCGCAGGATCAACTTTTCTTTGCTCAGCAATCCTACGCATAATCTTATCCACAATACTCACCGCATGTCCGGAGTAACGTTCAGGTTTTTCCAGTAGAGAAAGCTCTTCAGAACTGAACAGATGCCCGGTTTCTGAATCAGCAAGGACTGCTTCCTTCATGGAAACACCAGTTTTTTGAGTAACTCCTGACAAACTATGTACTTTTTCAAGAGCTTTCATTTTACCCATGGTATCACTCAATTGAAATGTCAGCCATTCACTGGTTATCATATCTTTTTGACGATACAAATTTTCAAGCATCTTATCAGAACGAACAGTCAGTCCGGACAGGACATCCAGCATGTATTGCAGACATGTTCCAGTATAAATACTCAGTTCCGGAATGGCCAGCCATTCGGCCCAGAGACAGCGGGGATCCCTCTCATGTTCGTGCCCCATACTCTCCATAACAGTTGCGTTCAGGGCTCTCACATGTCTTGAAAGTGCCACAACCCGCTGACAGATGACTGGATTTTGTTTATGGGGCATGGTACTGCTGGCCAAAGCACCACCAGGAGGTGGCTCCAGCAATTCACCGATTTCAGTTTTCTGTAACTGGAAGATTTCATTTGCTATTTTTGCAAGTGTCATCACAAGCATTGTAAAAACTGACGATAACTCAGCAATTTTGTCACGTGATGTATGCCAGGAGGCAGGATCATGCTCAAGCCCCAGCATCTTTAGCGTTCCTTCCGCAACTTGTTCGGCTTGGGGGCCAAGAGCTGCCATTGTTGCCACTGCACCACCCAGTTGACCGCAATTAATTGTCAGGTAAAGATTTTTAAGGCGTTCGATATGACGTCGTATTTCACCAAGCCAAACCGTTACCTTCAGTCCAAAAGTGGTGGGTAACGCCTGTTGTCCATGGGTTCTGGCAGCCATGGGAGTTTCTCTATGCTCCCCGGCAAGATTCAAACATATCTCTTCAAGCTGACGAAGGTCACGATACAGGATGGCCAAAACATTACGAAGGGCAAGGATCTCACCAGTATCCAGGACATCCTGGGTAGTGGCTCCAAAATGAACAAACTCCCCATATCCGTTGACACAGGCACGACGAAGCCCACCGAGCAGAGGCATCACCGAATTACGGCTTTTACCATACCCTTCCTGTATACCTGCTATATCCAGGCATTCCAGTTTGGCCTTACAACGTATTTCCTCTGCTGCATCAGCTGGAATAATACCTAATTGTCCCTGCACAGTTGCCAGAGCTGCTTCAAAATCAAGCCAACGCTGAAAAACAGCTTCTTCTTCAAAAACCTGTTCTAACTCTGGAGTAGAGAACACATGGGGGTTAATTCTAAAATCAATTGGATGTACAGACATGATTAGTGCCTTACTCCTTAATTTCTGTCATAAAAAAACAGAAAAACGGAAAGTGCTTTAAAGTTAAGAATTTGAACATATCACCAAGGCACTTATACCGGCTTTCCTTACCGTTTACCGGTGCTATGCTTAATTCACTGCCATGGACTGATGAGCATTTAACTGACCATGAAGGAAATCATCACAAACATTGAGGGTACCATAAGGTTTGGTGCCAGGATAAACTGATCTCTCCCTGCATATTTGCAGAGCCGCATCCCTGGTAGGTATATTGTCGGCCTGACTGCGCTTAAGGGTTGTTTTCACAATTCGACGCATTTTCTCATCAACAAACTGTAATACATCCTTAACAGTTGGATGACAGGAAGGACCAAACAAGCCTTCCATGGATAAGGAACCACCACAACCTGCGATCAAATCAGGGATAAGGAGAATGCCACGCTCATGAAGGATCTGTTCAGCCTCTGGAGTAACCGCAAGATTTGCGCCACACACAACTGCCTTAACCTGCATAACAGCAGCTTCCTTTGCTGTAATTGCCTTTTCAATAGCTGCCGGCACAAAGACATCACAAGGAACATTATAAATCCCGTTTCGATCTTCATAAACAGCTGTTATTTCATTACCTGGAATCAAACCATCTTTTGATTTGTGCAGAAGTCCTTCAATGTTAAGGGGAGTATTATCAGGGCTGATAAAACTCTTTTCTCTGTCTGCCAGGGCAATTACATTGACACCTTTTTTATTGAGACAATAGGCGGCTCCTGAGGCAAGACCACCAAAGCCCTGAATGGCCACGGTTGCGTCCCCACTGTAAATGTCGAGATGATCAAGAACTCCGAAACAGGCAGCAGCCAAACCAGATCCTGCACGAAGCCTTCCAAGATCATCATTGCCAGCAGGTTGTGCCAGAGTTTTTATGCGCTGAAGAAAATCTTCCGCTTCAAATCCCTGTGCATGTGCCACAGCTATTTTCATTGACGGAAGACCAAGTCTACCGACAATGATATCAAGTTCCTGCATGGTGGTATTCATATCAGGCCCCATGGAGTAACGAGTACAGATATAAGGCCGAATGGCACGGACAAAACGAAAAAGCGCTTCATTTTTTCCAGGAGCTTGAGGATCATAATCTATACCACACTTGGCTCCATCAGCTCTGATACCGGCTATTCGCATTTTCAGGGTCATGGTTGATGCCAGATTCTCCACGCATTCTCTGGTGAGCCCTTTCTGCACTCTTACTCCACCGGCACACAACTCATGATCAAAGCAGTCAATGGCCAGCCAGCCCTTAAAACCCTCTTCAGGATCAACGTATTCTACTACCAACTCCGGTTTTTCATGCACGGTATTCATAATAATATCATCCTGGTATTCAGTTAAAGTTCCTTTCATCGTAACTATTCAGGTAAAAGCTGATAATTTACCTAACCGCCGTTCTGTAACTGTTGTTCATACAGGTTCTATGACTACTGGTACCTCTTGTTCCGATTTCCCTTCGTAAAAGGCTTTGATCGAAGGGTTTGACTCATCCACCATGGCAATTATAAAAGTAAAAAGATTGCTGTTCTTTGCTAGGACAGTATCAAGAACCGTTGGCATATCCCGTAAAGGATCACCCTCCCAGGCAACTATATGCATATGATATGTACCAAAGATCTGAAGATCTTTTTGATCACATACCTCGTAGCATTCTTTTAGTTCCAAAGGATCTGTAATCCATCCCCGCTGCCCCATGGGGGTTTTCGACGGCTTGGCATATTTTTCCATAACCGTATCCATATAGGTTTTCAGCGGTTCAACTGCCCTGGCATTCTTTTTGACAGGTAAAACATAGTCGATCTTTATTTCACCATTCTCCTGTAAACCCGCCAATATCCCGTATGCCCGGCGTATTTCAGACTCGCCAGGTAAAAATTCACCAGCGAGTTTCCTTCGGCAATGCGATACAATCTCGTCCCATCCCGACTGCGGTAGAACTATCCGGTCTATTTGAGAAAGCTGCGTCATGTTATAATAAATCCTCAGCCACCGGCGATAGGTACTATCAATGAAACTTCATCTTCATGAGTAAGGGAAACAGCATTCCATTCCTCTTTTGTCTGCTTCCCATTAATGAAAATTGAGAGTAAAGCCGGGTGATCCTGTATGGAATTCATACCTGGATACCTGGCAATAAGAGCTTCAATACAATCCGCAAGGGTATTTGTCTCAACCGACACCTCACGTAAGCTATCGGTATATCTACGAAAGGGAAAGGGGATGATGATTTTGGCCATAATTTATCCTAATTGTTCCAAGACTTCATGCAACGCCTGAGGCAAAAACTGCAATATCTCTTCAATCTGGGTGGCAGGCGTTGGTTGTGAAAGCACACCTGCCTGCCTGTTTACACGTCCTGCAATACGACAGGCATCCAAGGGAGATTTTCCAGCATAGATTAAGGCACTGATCATGCCGGTTATCAAATCGCCAGTACCTCCTATGGGTTCCATGGTTTCAACGCATGGCTCACTTATGGTCTCGACAATCTCACCATTTAAACAAATATAATCAGTGGCCCCCTTCACAAACATGGTGGCAGGAACATTATTTGCCTCATGTGCCTTTTGAATCAAAGCGGGTACGTCATCTTCCAGATCAAAAATATACCCTCTGGTAAAAGCAGGATGATCAGCTTTGTCATCGGCAAGAAAAGCCATCTCACCAAGATCTGGTGTAAAGACATCATAGTAGTGGGCATCGCCTCCGGCCTTTGCCACATACATGGTTCCTGCATCAGCAATCATGACAGGTTTTTTGTCCATTGTGTCGATGGTTGCCAACACTTTCTTATTCAAATTAATATCGGGCATAACATAATGAAGAGTCACAACATCAGCATTCATATTCGGCAGATTCTCTGCAAGATACTTATAGATAGCCTCACTGCCTGCCCTATTGCCGGTATCACCTGCAACCATGCCAACCGGCTTATCCAGCTTATATTCCTGACAAATCAAAGCCGCAGCAGTCATCATGGCTTCATTGCCCCTGTTTACCTCAAGGACATGTCCATCCATTTTGATACCATGGGATGTGATTTCTACGGGCCCAATCAGTAAAGGGAGATCTTTAACTGGTACGGATCCTGCCAAAAGCAACATAGATTATGCTCCCAGCTCTTTTACAAGCTCTTCGTATGAGGTGTTCAGAGAATAGGCGCATAACGAATATCCCACTTCTCCGGGACTGGAGACATCGGTGAGACGCTGACCAATCATTTCGGTTGCCATATAAGGAACATCCGGGCAACCACCACCGGAAATATTGACTATTTTTCCGGATATTTTATCCACTGTCATTTTCATATTAGCAGCCCTGATCATAAGGTATCTGCCATTAAACTCTTTTTTCCGAACAAAATGTAATGGCTCCATGCCTTTTGATGTTATGGGCACCACGTCCAATGGAGCCATACCGACACTGTTCAGCAATTCACTGATCTCCGCTTCAAATTCCAGAGGAAACTCAACACTTAAATCACAACCTGTTCTGTACGATGGGGGGGGACTGACGACCCGAATTGAATATCCTTCATCTTTTAGAATCTCTTCAACTGATATGACAGTTGTCGGATGAGCAAAAACCAGAAGACCTCTTGTTACGGACTCCAATGCCGTATCGTCTATTTCCTTGTCTTTTTTCTTTCCAAACCATTTCATAGCTTCTCACCGCTCCTTAACTACCCAGAGTCTTTTAAATAACGAACAACCCGACAAAGCGTCTTTTCGCCCAGTGGGTGATTTACCATACTTTGTTCGTCAATCAATATAATCGAATGAATCCCCTTATTATTCACATTTTTCTGATTGAACTAACCCGGTTCAACCGGAAACAATTCAGTTCACTGGATAAGTGCCTTATCAGAATATGTTCAAAAAAAACAAGAAAATATTCTGTAAGGCACTAAATGCTTAGCGAGCTGTTCTTACATTCTTCCGATAAGATACCACAACAAGCAGACAAAGTATTAACCCACTCATCACTGCTATCTTCCCTGCAAATTCCGGGCCAGCAGAAGTACTTCTCATTGACCATGAAATTACCAGGGCAGCACCAGCCAGCATTCCAACAGTAGTGATTCCTGCATCGATATCACCTTGGCCTGATTTAATAACCTGCCTGAAAGGGCAACCATCGATAATAACAGAGGCAAGCCCCACCAGCGTCATGGCAAGAAAAGTCCAACCATGACTCATATGCGAAGCTGGCTGACCATTGAGACCAAGATTAAACTGATTAGTTGCAAGGCTCACCAGAAGGGCAGTAACAAAAAATGTTATAACGCCACTGAGGAGGGTTTTTTCACGAAACAGAAAGTAGTTTCGGAAACCGCCTGTGATGCACAAGCCGGATCTTTGAGAAAAGCCACCAAGAATGAGCCCCAGGGCCAAAGACAGTAGAACAGGTGCATGCATGGCTGCAGGACCTGTCTGTCCCTGTTTAATAAAAACCGGTTGAAAAAAGATAAAAATAAGGAGCAGAAATGCAAGGAAAGGAAAAATATATCCATTAATCCTGGGCATATTCCGTTCACGTTCGAGAAAGACTCCCGCTTTTATGTAACGAGCACCACACCAGACACCAAACATCATGCCAACCACAGCAACAACAGCTGTCAAATCACCCGCAGCAAGCCGCAATATCATCTTTATGGGACAGCCTATAAAAACAGCGCATCCCACAATAATAAAAAATCCAAGAAAAAAACGAATAATAGGAGATGATCCTCCGGTAACTTTGAAACGTCCTGTTTTTTTGGCAACAACAAATGCCCCTAATACAAACCCTATGAGTTCCGGACGGATATAGCTCATCCGCAACTCCCCTTGAAGTTGAAGAGCACCGGCAAGATTCTCAAGGAAACAGGATATACAGATTCCTGAATTAACAGGATTACCGACAAATGCAATCAGAACGCCACCAACCCCGAGAAGTGCGCCGGTAATAATCGCAAGATCAATTCTTTTTAACCAGCTCATCTATTCGCATCCTCCAGCAATTCGCCTCTGTAGGTAATATATGTTCTCAAGTGCGAGTGCCAGCGTTTTATCATTAGGTTTTAATTTTTTTTCACGATTTAATTTACCTCGAGCGACCGTAATCAGATCCATAACTGAATCACCGATAAATATAGGCGTTTTATCATCGACCAAATCAGGATCCATCTCTATTGCAATTCGATATGTTGCGATGGCCTTTGCCAACTGACCTTTTTCATGTATTATTTCAGCTTTCAACACATACGATTGCGGATTATCAGGATGAGACCGGATAATTTCGTCCAGCATTGTTATTGCATCCTGGTGGCGATTCTCGTTCTTGGCCACAACAACTTCTTTATAGGTTACAGCATCCCTTGCTATTTGTTCTTTATACTGTTTTATCATTGCTTCCTTGCCGTCAAGCACTGGTTCGGTGTTTTTAGAAGCATTAAGTTCATGTTGAACCAACATCCCGGTAGTCACCAGAATCAGTACTACCAACAGTATAAAATTAAATTTGTCTAGCCTGTCCATGAGATTACCTATTATCAATTGATTATTAATTATTTAAAAAGAGTTTTATTGGCAATCTACTAAAATTGCAGGACAAATAATCAATAATCAATTTCCAATTACTAATAATTAATGCTTAGCCTGACGGCTATGCCCTCGAAGAGGGTGTTACAATTCACCTATCGAATAGACGCAAACAAAATGGTTGCCTCCGGACTGCTGTTCATTTAAGGCTATTTCAGGCCCGCCCCTTTAATCGGAGCATCAGTCGCATTAGAGACATCAATCAGAGCGAGGGTATCATCGTTTGCTTTATCACAATTTTTAGCCCTGATTTTAGCATCGTCAGTCTCACCCCACCAGTTATGACGGGCATCAAGATCCCATGTCTGTCCTTCAAGCAATGAGATATTGTAATCCTCGTTGCCGGCAATATTATTATCTCGTAACAACATGCCATTCTTGATTAAAAAAAGAATAACGCCCTTACCATTGTTCACGATATTATTATAGCGGATGGTGGCCAGACCGCCTTTCTTGGCATAGATACCAAAAAACTTATTATTACTGATTTCGTTATGGACAATGAGCGGTGTACTTCCGCCGCCATACAGGATACCACCACCATTCTCAGTTATCCGGTTATAGAGCATGGGCATGACACAATCAAACCCGGCCTCCTTAACATTTTTCTGACCGGTTGCAACACCATTATGGTGGAAATAACAGCGAGAAATGACAACATGGGCAGAATGGCCATGAACTGCAGTATGGGCATAGCTGAACTCACAATATTCAATAATATTATTTTTACTTGCAAGAATGTTCACCCCGCCCCAGTCACCAGGACTGGGCTTTTCAGCAGCACTGGTAAAAACAATTGCTTGCTCCTCTGTTCCCTGAGCAATTATTTTCCCCCTTACTACAATCTCAATACCGGGAAAATGATTATTTTTATCCTCATAAAGTTTGAACGAACCAAAACCATCTTTCCTGGCAACTTTAATTACTGTACCGGGCATGATCAGCAAGGTTACTCCTGTGGCTACCTCAACATCTCCCTGGAGCAAAACCTCACCCTGCCAGACAGTATCCTTATCAAGTACGGTTTTGTCCAAAACAAGCTGCTCACCACAGGCAGCACCTGCCGTCAACATAAACACAGCAATACTGATAATGAAGCCAACAGCTCTGTAAATCTGTAACGTTTCTTTATTCATCTATCCGCCTACTCTTTCCTGGAGGGATAATTCGCTTTACAGCAAAGCAACAAAAATCAGAACTTTCGGTAAGGTGCCATATTAGCAAGTTTCAAATGATCCCTCATGACATCGTATTCGCTATCAATGGCTAAAGTGAAACCGTCAAGCCACATACGATCCAACACCCTTAAAACCTCACCGTCTACCAGTACGGATTCATCCTTTGTCAAATTCAGCATAATATCAGTAACCTGTTGTTTCAACTCAGGTTCAATTCCGGGCATGGCGGCAATGGTACAGTAGGGCATCGGCACACTTTCTGCGATAACATTAAAATCATCCATGTTAATTTCATGTCTTCTAGTCATAAGATCAAGATCGAGCGTGGGTGCAGCACCAACATCATACTTACCAAAATAGACGCCATAGACAACTTTCTCATGCTTAGCCGCTCCGGCCGGAATGGCATAAAAAGAAAAATCAGTTTCCGGATCAAAATCATTTTCAAGCATCATTGTATACTGTGCCATATACCCAAAAGGGGCAAGTGCAGGACCAAAAATCATGCTCTTGCCGCGCATATCTTCGATGGTCTTAATACCACTCCCTTTCAGGGAAATAATAGATCCTGTTGCTTTGTGCCCATATTTTCCTCGCACGTCAACCACAAGCAAATCAGCGTCATGATTCTTTTTTAAAATAATGGCAACGATTGAATTAACGTGAACAAAATCCACCTTTTTTTCACGTACAAGGTCTTCAAACTCAAAGGTATTAGCCAGTATCATCTCAACTTTACGACCCAGTTTTTCTTCCAGATACGCATTAAAGGGACCAAACCTGGCTTCTGAATCCTCATAACTATCACAAATCATGTAACCGACTCGAATCGGTTTTCCATCACTGACAACTGGTGCATCCCCCTGCCCTTTACAACCGAAAAGACAAAGAACACAAAATAAAAGAACGCATTTCAATTTCATTTGATCTCCTTATGACAGGGAACTGGTTAAAAGCACAATTTCCTGATCTATTTCTTTACTTTCCGATTCATTAGCCAGGGATCTGACTTTTGTCATTTCCTCTTCGGCCAACTTCGGTTTTCTTAAATTTTTATAATTGACAGCACGGTGAACATGGAGAAGAACATCTTTGGGATTAATTGCTTCAGCCTGCTCAAAAAAACTGAAGGCCTCCTCGTTCTTTCCCATTTTAATCAAAACAATCCCCATGCCATCCAGTGCATCAAAATTAGATGCGTCTTTTTCCAGAACGACTTCAAGTTCTTTTTTTGCTTCAGCAAACTTCCCGGTTCGAAAATATGCCATGGCCAGGCTGTTACGCACATCCATATCGTTTACGTTCATATGGAGTTTCATTTTGTACTGGAGGATCTGGACAGAATCCGGAAGTTTCGAGATACTACCGTGTGCATGAGCCGTTCCGGCAAGTAACAAAACCGTACTGATAATGAAAAATATCTTTTTCATAAACAATTCCTTATGTACTAAATCATATTCCTGGTTTTCAAAAAGCTTTTTGCCACTTCCCTGGGGTCACCCGAGGAAGCTTGTTCTGCCAACTGTTTTAAAATAGCATTGTCTATTTTCCCTTCCAGCTTATTAATTACCCGGTCGAGAACAGGAAACCTATCCAGTACTGTTTTTGTAGTTACCGGTGCGGCAATACTTTGTTGCTGAGTGGAATCATTCCCTGTCGGGCCGGAATACCCAAAAGGCTTTAACCAGACCATACCTAAATTTTGTAGATAATGGGCTTTAACAATGGCGTATGTTTCCTGTGGATTGGTAATGGACTCAGCTCCTTCAACACTGCCTTGAGCAATTCCAAGATAACTGATAAAGATATCAGCCTCTCCCTTCTCCATCTTTTTTTCACTTTCCTGCACATCAGCTGCTTTAACAAATTCTATTGCAGTTCCTGTACGCTCAGTAATTAATACCGACATGATCTGTGCAACCATCTGCTGATCAGGGGAATCCGTCATTGAAATAGTCAGAATGCGTCCAACACACGCATATCCTGCCATTACCTGCACATGTAAAAAAAACAAACACGCAATCAATATCAATACACTCTTTTTCATTTTCCCCTCACTATTTAAGAATCTCCACGACGGAAGGTCTATTTATCAATCCAACTGTCATCTGAATAGACCAGACTGAATTCACGGCAAAACTTCAAAAAAAATTATAATTCACCAACACACATCAGGAATCTTTTACGCAAGTTTAGTGCCAAAACAAAACTGCATGGATGATAAATAAATCCAGCTTATGTCCATTTATAACCATGGGTGAAATATACTCGTCAGAAAATGGGTCTTTCACTCCAGGTTCATGTTGAGACAATAAACGTATTCTAAGAATTAGAGTAAGGAGATGTCGCATTACAATCTCCATAGTCCCTGAAGTTGCAAAAGATCTTGATGACCCGACAGCTACTGGGTCAAATGGCCAGCACACACTGTGCTATATAACCCACCTTCCCAGAAATGTCCTGCAAAGGGTGCGATATCACTCATTCCTCTTATTTGCCGTACAACACATACAGGAGCAAACCGCTTCAAGACGCTTATACTCTTCTATATCCAGCCGACAATCTTCCACCAGACATAATTCACCGGCAGCAAAAAAAGAAGCGTAAGGACAGCCAAAACAAAACAAAGCTTAACAGCAGAAGAAAATTTTTCTCCGGCAAGCTGCATACCTATAATTATAGGTGGCGCCTGATAAGGAAGAACAGGTGTTGAAAATCCCAACACCTGTATCATGATAACGGTTTGTAATGGAATACCGGTTGCCTGAGATAAGCCTTCAGAAAGCGGCGTAAACACAGCGGGAACGCCAGGCAATGTTGTTACAATACCGGTAACGGTAGAAGCGAGAGCAATGGAAACAAAATTGAGAAAATCATTGTGGGCATTTAATGGAAGCAGTGACAATAATTGCCTGGCAAGGGTATGTCCCAAACCAGTGTGACTGATAACTCCCCCCAAACCAAGAATCCCAGCGACAAACAAAAGTGATGCCCAATTAATTTTTTGATTGAACTGCTGTTTGCTGACAATTGCGATCCCGGGAAAAAGCAGAAAAATTGCGCCCCCAAGAGTGACCCAGGCAGGAGAAATATGATGAGCAAAATCCGTCATCCACAAAGCCAGCAAAACCAGTAAAGCAGCGGACAAAAGATATTCACTGCCGGACATCTCTTCTTTTTTCAACATGGCCTGATGAACAGAGACATTTGGCTTATCGGGATAAAACCAGACAATCAACCCTGCAACCAGCAAGGCTTTCAGCAGGCCAAGAACAGGAAAATGCAATAAAAAATATGACCCGTAAAGAGGGGAAATCCCATACTGCGTCTCAGCCATGCCAATCAAAACCATATTCGGTACATTTGCTGGTAAAATTGCAAAGGCAGACATATACGATCCAAGGATAGTTGCCAACAGAACACCTGTTCTGCCGTTCGAGCCTTTTTGAAAGCCGAAATGATCAGCAATGGCCATGGCAATGGGAGTCAGAAGCACTACTCTTCCCATTGCAGATGGCATAACAAAACTAAATAATATGCCGACCAGCACAAGGCCGCCGATAATCTTTGGATATTCACCTTCAAGTTGCAACGCAACCCTGTTCGCGACTCTTTTCCCTAGCCCGGTTGCCGTTATTGCCACACCAATAACCAAACCACCAAACACAAGCCATACAGCGGTTGATGCAAAACCCGCAAAGACAACATCCGGAGGTGAAATCGAAAAAAGCATTGCCAGCAAGAAAAATAGCAGCGCAGTGATATGCTCAGGAATAATGGATGTCGCCCAAAACCCAATGGTGACAACCATTAATGCGGCAGCTTTGACCTCAAGAGAAGAAAGCATATCTGGAGGAAAAAGCAAAATCATCGCTGCCACCACCACTGAGCATTTCCAAGCCACTGATTTAATATTTACTGTTTCGGGATTAAGCATAATTTCGTTTCTTATAATTGTAACAAAAGGGGTTGAGTTACCAGCGTTTTAACCATAATGCAAAAAGCACTCCCGTTACCAATTCTACAGAGCCGGACGATACAACACGGAAAAGGATTAGTGGATAAATTGATGATTCCGGCAATTTAATAAACCTCTTGTCAAGGACTAGCTAACTTGTTAAACATTGATAGTTTCGTTAGTATCCTTCAAAATCTTGAAAACCAATCAGACAGATGAGCCAGCAACCGACACAAAGCAGCCTGCATGATTTTTTCAGCGTTCTTAAAAAACGTAAGCTGGGAATGTTCCTCATCTTTTTACTTATTATTTCCGGTACCATAGCAGTCACATTAGCTCAGACGCCCATCTTCGAAGTATCGTCTACAGTTATGATTAAATACGGTAGAGAATATATCTACCGGCCCCTGGATCAACTTGAGCAAGGTGAAGTGCAGCCAATGCTAACCTTTGACAACGATCGGATTATTAACACTGAACTTGAAATTTACAGAAGCAAGGAACTTATTGACAAGACGATAACTACAATTGGAATTGATCGACTATACCCAAAACTGTCTTCACTAAAAGACAGCAATGAGATTATATTAGCGTATGCCATTAATCGTTTCAAAAATAATTTTTCTGTATTTCACATCAAGAGCTCAAGTGTCATTGGTATCAGTTTCCAACACAAGGATCCTGAATTGGCAGTGGAAGCGATCAACCTGCTAACTGATTTTTTTAAAGAAAAACATATCCAGCTCTTCAAAAACCCCCAATCTCCATTTCTGGAAAAACAGGTCATTCAATATACCAAACAACTGGAACATGCTGGAAACAATCTCAAAACATTCAAACAGGAAAACCAGATTTTTTCCCTTGAGGATCAGCAAAAACTTCTCCTTGAACAATATATAAATATTAACACGTTACTTATTAAAGGCACAGGGAATGCCAGCGAACTCAAGGAAAAGATAACATCTCTGACAACTGGTTTGGAAGACATGCCTGAAGAAGTTGTTCTTTTTGACGAATCAGTGCAAAACAGCAATATTGATGATGCCCGATCCAAACTATTGGAGCTACAGCTATTTGAAAACGAACTTCTTGAAAAATACAAGGAAGACAACAGGTTAGTCATAGCAGCACGCAAGGATATCAAGAAAGTTAATGCATTCATCAGTGAACAGCATCTAAGCCAGGAAACAAGCACACGATCAGGCAAAAACTACACCTACTTAGAGTTACAAAAAGAACTCATCATGGCTGAAGTTGATTTTAAGGCGCAACAAGCCAAAAATGCTTCCACAAAACAACAACTCGCCCAGCTCGGTAAACAACTTCAAGACTTTGCAGAAAAAGAAAAGGAACTGAAAAAGTTGGAACTGGAAGTTGAAGCCGCAGAGGAAAACTACACAAATTTTGTCAGCAAACTTGAAGAAACTCGTATCCTTGACGAGATGGATCGACAAAAGATGGTGAATGTTGCGGTTATTGAAAAGCCGATGGTACCCATAAAACCTATCAAGCCAAGAAAAAAACTTAACCTTTTGATTGGTATTATCCTAGGTGTCACCAGCAGTTTCACCTATGCCCTGGTGGCTGACTATTTCGTCAGCCGAAAATCATAGACAAAATAATCATGCCTGCGCTCACCCGACCAATACGCTCATTCCTGATAACTCTTCTATCCGGAAATCTGAACAAAATCCACCATTCAGGCAAGATTACAACCACAAAACTGATTGTTTCGTTTTTAACAATCCTTATACTGTTATCAAGTGCATGCAGTAATCCTGTTAAAGAGCCCCAGCAAATAAGTGCACCAGGTGTACTTGATCAACCCTCTGCCGCTCTCTCCTCCGTGCAACCCCAATATCTTATACAAAAGGGGGATGAGCTTGAAATAAAATTTTACTATAGCGCCCATCTTAATGAAAAAGTGATAGTCCGACCGGATGGCCGCATTTCACTACTATTAGTACACGACATTCCGGCCGCTACACTGACAACAAATGAACTCACCGAAGTATTAACAAACAAATTCTCAAAAACCCTGAACAATCCTGAAATCAGTGTCATTGTCCGATCCTTTGCCACCCAGAAAGTTTTTGTAGACGGCGAAATTCAAGCACCAGGCATGGTGAACATACACGGATACATGACAATTTTACAGGCCATTGCCAGCGCTGGTGGATTGAAATCAAGTGGCCAATCAGACGAAGTCCTTCTCATTCGTCGTAATGGCCTGCAAAAGCCTTTTGTTATGACCATTAACGTTGAGGATGCGCAAAATGGAGTTGACCTAACGCAAAATATTAACGTTGAGCCGCTGGACATCATTTTTGTGCCAAAATCAGCAATTGCAAATGTTAATACCTGGATGGAACTATATATCGCCAATAATGTTTCATTTCTTAACTTCGGTTTCTACAAGACCATTGAGTGACAACAGACACTCTTACGCACCTCACCTCCCTCCACGACTGGCACCAGATTTGCAAGCGACAATCCTGCCAGACCAGAGTTAACACACAGTGTTCCTGGTAAAGGTTTACTCAATTTACGATTTTATCTGATAATGATGGTTTTCACGAAACCATCATGTTTGACCACTTCCACACAGCCAGGAAAGGAGGTTTTCCGGTGCCCGACAACAAGCAGAGCGTAGAAATAATATATAAGGCAATTGACGAAACAAACCTACTTGCTCCCCCGGAACAACATCTTGAAAAAGCCATTGATACTGTTGTGTTTGGAGATATGGGCAAACTGAACTCCCTTGGACTGGTCACCTTTATAGTTGCCACAGAGCAAAAGATAGAGGAAGAAACAGGATTTTCCGTAACACTTGCTGATGAAAAGGCCATGTCTCAGCAAAACAGCCCGTTTAGAACCGTGGGCTCACTGGCTGACTATATTGATCAACTACTAAGCGATGCGAGTAATGAGTGATTAGCATGAATAACAAATCAATTCTTATAACAGGTAGTCGCAAAGGTATTGGGAAATATCTTGCTCAATATTATTCTGAAAAAGGCTATCTTGTTTTTGGCTGCAGCCGTGGGGAGGCAGATTTCACCTTAGACAATTATCACCACTTTTGTGTTGATGTAGCCAACGAAGCTCAAGTGAAAGACATGTTCAGGAGTATTCGCCAGACACATGGCTCCCTCGATTGCCTGGTGAACAACGCCGGTATTGCATCAATGAATCACATCCTGCTGACCCCGCAATCCACTGTGAATAAAATATTGAACACAAATGTAATTGGTACCTTTCTCTTTTGCAGAGAAGCAGCAAAGCTGATGCAGACAAAAAAATACGGCAGAATAGTGAACTTCGCAACCGTTGCCACGCCACTCAAACTTGAAGGCGAAGCAATTTATGCTGCATCAAAAGCCGCAATAGTTTCACTGACCGAAGTACTGGCCCGCGAATTGGCGCCACTGGGCATTACCGTTAACGCAGTGGGCCCCACACCTGTACAAACAGATCTGATCCGATCAGTTCCACAAGAAAAAATGGACGCACTTCTTGCTCGGCAGGCCATTCATCGTTATGGGGAAATGCGTGACATCTCCAATGTAATTGATTTCTTCATTCACCCTGACAGTGATTTTATCACAGGACAGGTGCTCTACCTTGGAGGCGTGTAGTGTATGTTTATAGATTTTTTATTACAACGTTTCGAAGAAGATAAGGATAAAACCGCCATTGTCTGGAAAGAGCAGTTATTTAGCTACAGCTTCCTTCTTGAACGAATTGATTATTGGCTCAGGCGTCTTGACAAAGAATCCGTCACTGCTGGAACTGTCACAGTGCTTGAAGGGGATTTCTCCCCTGAATCCTTAGCACTTCTGCTGGCATTAATAGAACGCGGTTGCATTGTTGTTCCACTCACCAAAGCAGTGGAAACCCAAAAAAATGAATTTATTGAAACCGCCCAAGGTGAAATATCATTTAGTATTGATGAAAACGACCAAGGCAGCCTAAATAAACTTCCATATTCCGGTCAGCACGAACTGTATGACGAGTTGCGAAGCAGGAAACATCCCGGTCTTGTCCTTTTCTCCTCCGGAACCACGGGCAAGAGCAAGGCTATTCTGCACGACGTTCACCATCTCTTAAAAAAATACACAGTAAAACGGCATGATTTCACAACATTAGCCTTTCTTTTATTTGACCATATCGCCGGAATCGATACCTTGCTGTACGTCCTTTCCAATGGAAGCTGCCTGGTTACAGTTGAAGATCGTGCCCCCCATGCAATATGTCAGGCTATTGAAACATACAAAGTGGAAGTTCTACCCGTCTCAGCCACTTTTCTGAACCTTCTTATCTTCAGTGAAGCTTACGCAAAATACGATCTTTCTTCCTTAAAGTACATTGCTTACGGCTCTGAAGTCATGCTTGAACCAACCTTAAAAAAATGTGCCATGCTGTTTCCTGATGTCACAATACTACAAAAATATGGCACGACTGAAGTTGGAACTTTACGTTCAAAATCAAAGAGTTCCGACTCTCTTTGGATGAAAATTGGAGGAGAAGGTTTTGAAACCAGAATTGTAGACACTATCCTGCAGATCAAAGCACACTCGGCAATGATGGGATACCTTAATGCTCCCAGTCCATTCACTGATGACGGTTGGTTTATTACCGGAGATACTGTTGA
>JAOZQU010000385.1 GCA_029932055.1 Desulfocapsa sp. | reverse complement strand
CTCAAGTGTAACACCACAGCTTTTTAATGCTTCAAACTCTGCATTAATAATATCTCTAGGAAGACGAAAGGCGGGGATACCAACTGTCAACATACCGCCATAAACGGGTAAGGATTCAAATATTGTACAAGGGATTCCTTTGTGAGCGAGCCAATAGGCGACAGTCATGCCTGCAGGTCCGGAACCTATGACGGCTACTTTTTTCTTACCAGGGATGGCACATTGATTATGCATTGGTTTTTTATTTTCAACCATCCAGTCTACAATAAATCTTTCCAGCATACCAATGGCCACAGACTGACCTTTTCCTTTTCCACGCACACAGGAGCCCTCACATTGAAACTCATGCGGGCAAACTCGAGAACAGATAGCTGGCATAGACGATGTTTCGCGGATCTTCCAATAAGCTTCTTCAAATTTTTTTTCACGAAGCAGTGCAATAAAGGCAGGGATATTATTATGAATAGGGCAACCTTGGATACAGGTTGGCTTTTTACACTGGAGGCAGCGTTCAGCTTCTAGGATTGCAGTAAATTCGCTGTAGCCTGATACAATTTCATCAAAATTTTTCACACGTTCTGCGGGAGTCATTTCCACAGGCATTTGCCTGGCTATAGCCATGCGCTCCTTAGCTTTCATAAAAACACCTCAAGAAAATAAATAAAAAATATCAAATATATTGATATAAAAAGATAAAAAAAAAGGTCGTCCCGAAGGACGACCTTTAAATACTACTATAATAGATTACTTAATTCAAGCAATCTTAGATGCTTTGATTCGTGCCAATGCGCGTTGCAGAGCAGCTTCTGCTCGTACCTGATTAAAATTATCATCATGCGCTGTTGCCTGAAGAAGGCGTTTTTCCGCCCGCTCTTTAGCCTTCATAGCTCTATCCACATCAATATTACTACCGGACTCGGCACTTTCAACAAGAAAAGTAATCTTATTATTGGAGACTTCGGAAAAGCCTCCACTAATCATCAAACTTTTTCGTTCATTCCCTGTCTCATAGGTCAGGAGTCCGATTTTAATAGTAGAGAGGAAAGGAGCATGATTGGCCAACACACCAAAGTCACCGCCATAACCGGGTGCGTTAACGATATCAACTTCCTCGTTAACCACAGCTCCAGCAGGAGTCACTACTTCTAAATGTATTTGTTGTGCCATTGTATATCCTCGTATTCTTGTCAGTTAGCTTATGCTGCTGTTTTTGCTTCTTTCTCTTGAGCTTCAGCAATGGAACCAACCATGTATACTGAGTTTTCAGACATCTCATCATGTTTGCCTTCAAGAATTTCCTTGAAACCAGAAACAGTATCTTCAACAGAGACAAATTTTCCTGCCATACCGGTGAAAACCTCAGCAACGGTAAATGGCTGAGAGAGGAAACGCTGAATCTTACGAGCACGGCCAACAAGGATCTGATCTTCTTCAGAAAGCTCATCCATACCAAGAATAGCAATGATATCCTGAAGATCTTTGTATTTCTGCAAGGAAATCTGAACACCACGAGCAACATCGTAATGTTCCTGACCAACAACATTTGGATCAAGAATACGGGAAGTTGAATCGAGTGGATCAACTGCAGGGTAGATACCTAGCTCTGCAATCTGACGAGAAAGAACAACGGTTCCATCAAGATGCGCAAATGTGGTAGCAGGAGCAGGATCAGTAAGATCATCCGCAGGTACGTATACGCACTGTACAGCGGTAATGGAACCCTTGGTGGTTGAAGTAATACGTTCCTGAAGTGCACCAAGATCTGTAGCAAGTGTTGGCTGATAACCAACAGCAGATGGGATACGACCAAGAAGGGCCGAAATCTCAGAACCAGCCTGGGTGAAACGGAAGATATTATCTACAAAGAAAAGAACATCCTGTCCCTCTTCATCACGAAAGTACTCAGCAGCGGTAAGGCCGGTAAGTGCAACACGAGAACGAGCTCCTGGAGGTTCAGTCATCTGCCCATAAACAAGTGCGGCTTTTGGAAGTACACCGGACTCTTTCATTTCGTTGTAAAGATCGTTTCCTTCACGGGTACGCTCACCAACACCACAGAATACGGAAATTCCACCATGATGCATGGCGATGTTGTTAACCATCTCCATCATAATAACGGTCTTACCACAACCAGCACCACCGAACAGAC
>JAOZQU010000161.1:1978-8000 GCA_029932055.1 Desulfocapsa sp. | reverse complement strand
GGATTAGCAGGCATCACCATGCCACTACTTTCCAAGGTAAATATTGGAGAGCGGGTGATCCGTCCAACTCTGCTCCGCCCGCCAGGTGCTACAAGCGGAACAGAGTTTTTCTCCAGGTGCGTACGCTGTGGCGAGTGCATGAAAGTATGCATTCAGAACGCGCTGCAGCCATGTTTCATGGAGAGTGGTTATGAGGGCATGTTTACTCCGAGGCTTATTCCCAGACTAGGTTACTGCGAATTCAACTGCACTCTGTGCGGGCAGGTTTGTCCAACTGGGGCAATACAAAAGCTGAGCCAACCTGAAAAGAATGCTTTTGTTATTGGAAAGGCCGTTTTTGACAAAGCACGCTGTCTGCCTTTTGCTGAACACAGTCCCTGTATTGTCTGTGAGGAACACTGTCCAACTCATGACAAGGCCATCAAGTTCAAAAAGGTCACGGAGATAAACAAAAAAGGAGAATCCGTTGAGTTAAGGCAGCCCTATGTCATCGCCGAACTCTGTATTGGTTGCGGCATTTGCGAAAACAAATGTCCCCTTCCCGGTCATTCTGCTATTCGGGTATTTAATACCAGCCGGGCATCAAGGGAGGATGAATTTGGGTATGGAGTAGACGTGTAATTAAAAACCAGTTCAGGTCTTTACGTCCGGTTACGACCCGACAACCTTAATGAAACGCCCCGTGCGCACCCTGAAAGAAGTGCCCTTGGGTAGACCGCATGCGGGGTGATGTGGGGGCTGGGGAAGAAAATCCCCCGGCTACCCGATTATACCAATTTTTTGTAGTATTATGGGGTTGTGATTATGGATAAGCAAACAAAAGTATTTGGGGGGCTACGGAGTAAATTTTGAAAGTTTAATTTCTTTAACTATCTTGTAGTGCTTAGCATTTCCTGTCAATAGTGGGATACCGTGAGACACAGCTGTTGCCCCAATTAATGCATCTGCCAGTTGCATGGAATGGCTCAAGTAATGTTGCTCAACATAAAACATTGCTTTACTAGATATTTCTTCTGTTATGTAAATAAGCTTTGTGTTCCAAGATTTAAGAGCCTTGCGCAAAGCAGTTAATTCATTTTTGTTTCTCATGCCTTGGACTAATTCCATGTAAGTTACAACAGAAATTGTAAATCCTTTGTTTTTTTCAATGGTTTCTCTGGCAGTAGGGTTGCCTCGCATATACCAAATGATAACATCGGTATCAATTAGCATCAAACCTTCCTTTTCTCAGGTTTCTTACGTAATTTTCTACATTTTCTGCCTTAGCATTATCCTTCCATATCCCGAACAACTCACTTGATGTGACAGAGGTGTTTTCATCCTCTATTGGAACAAGTTTGGCACATGGTTTCCCTCGATAGGTTATTATAACTTCCTCACCTCTTTTTACTGTATTTAATAATTCTGCTGAATGGAACCTGAGATCTTTGGCTGTTGCCTGCATTGTGAACCCTCTGTGAAGTTTATAATACAAAATGTAAACTTCGCAGGGAGTAAAGTCAATCGATTTTTTTTGTTCAAGGGTATAACGCTGCAATTCAGCCGACGACGATGGAGGTCGACTGGAATTGCGCCTCACTCTCCCTAAGGCCACGGCGGTCTAGGGATAACTGTTCTTACATTAGCGTTATTGGATATTGTCCCCGTGAGTTTTGGTGTTAAAGGCCCTTTTCCATTTCCTGTTGATATTCCATCCATACCTCTTCCTGAATTAGAGGATCTGCTTCCGACAGGCTTAGTTTTATCAACATCAACAATAAAATTGAATCCCCAATTTGCATTCTTCAGATGCTGTATCAGACCATCATGACGTCTGCGAGCAATCAACCAGGCAACAACATTAAAATTTCTTTCATACTTTTCTAATGAGTCTGGATTTGTAACTCTAGGGTCATTCCAGGATGGCCTGTGGCCGGGAGTATCATCCATACTTTCACTGACTGAGGTTCCAGAGCCTGTGACGGCTGAAAATGAAGACGAATAATACCATGGTTCAGGTGTTCCGGCTATGGCATCCCTGAGAGGCAAAGAACTCTTATGGTATCGCAGGTAAGACTTCTCGTATATTGCCTCAATATCATAAGATGAATAAACGGTCTGGATATATCCAACATCCCATTTCTTTGCTTCATCATTATCGCCTGTAACTTTCACTGTTCCATTCGAACGGAAGGTCGGTGCCGCAATGCTGAGTCCTGCCGCACTTTCCGTTAAGTTTGCATTCCCAGCCCCACTCGCTGAAAAAGCCGTTGCAGTAAATGTCACGGGAGAAGGAGATGCGGGGCTGCCACCGCCTGAACCATGTCCATAGCTTATGAGAAATTTTTTAAGCCATGCTCTTGTATCTCTTTTCATTACAGCATCCCTGCCCTTCTGCTCACCATGGTGCTCATCTGGATAAAAGCCAAGACAGGAATGCTTGAGGGCGGCCCCTCTGCCATATGCATAATTAGGCAAGAGTATCGGAGCGGCAAGCAGCGGGTTTATTTTCCAGCACACGGAAGAACACAGTCTTCGGGTCGGAATTTTCCAGGTTGTAAAGTTATGCGAAAAGGTATCCTGGAATCTGTGAAGTCCTGTGCCAAATGCCTTGATGTTACGGGCAGTGATTGCTTTATTCATAGCATTGACGGCAACACTGCGTGCAGGGAAATGAAGCATATCCTTGCCACTGACAAGGGGATTAAGAATTTGCGTGGGTGTGGTTATCCAGGGATGCCTCCAGCCAGTATCAACAGCCTGGTCTTCAAAGGCGACAGTGTCGGCCTGAACCGATCCGTATCCGACATTTATCGCCTCCACACGGGTCATATCGTAATGGATGTCCTTTGAATATCTCTGGATCGAAAATGATGGAAGTCCCCGGGTGATGTTGATATTCTTACTGGTCGGCTGTTGTGAGATCCCGGTAGCCTTCTGTCCAAAAAAAACATTTGATGGAGAAGCTATCGCTTTACGTCCCATCAGGCCTTCTAGCGGTTTCTTTTGCACAATACCTGAGGAGGCTCCCCACCGAATACCCTTTATGCATTTCCATACAACAGCTCCTACGCTTTTCAGCCACTCCCATGCTGCCAGGATCGCTCTGCCGATTCTGCGGGCAAGATTTTTGATCCACTCCCATGCCGCCAGGATAGCTCTGCCGATCATGCGAGCAAGATTTTTGACCCATTCCCATGCTGCTAGGATAGCTCTGCCGATCATGCGAGCAAGATCTTTGACCCATTCCCATACCGCCAGAATCGTTCTGCCGATTCTGCGGGAGACATCTTTAACCCATTCCCAAGCTGCCAGAATGCTTCTACCAACTCTACGGGAAACATCTTTTATCCATCTCCATGCATTGAGAACACCTCTGCCGATTGTCCTCGCAATATTTTTAACGGCTTCCCAAGCCGACAATACACCTCTGCCGATTCTGCCAGCCACACCTCTGATCCAGTTCCATGTCGCAAAAAAACCTCTGCCGATCCTATTCCCGACACCTCTTATCCAGGACCATGCCGATTCAGCCCCTCGACCAATGACACTGCTGACACTCCTCACGCCGGACCAGACTCTACTTCCGACCCTTTTCGCACCTTTCCAAAGGTTGCCCCAAAAACCGCCCTGCACATTGGGTACGGCTGACTCTCTCCCATTGACTTTTGGCTCAAGTATCCCTTTAGGGTGCAGGGAACCTGACTTTCCCTGCTGTACTACATGGGTCAATTCATGGCCAATTAACCTTTTACCCTGCGTTGATCCAGGATCATACTGTCCTTCACCAAAATAGACATCTCCCCCGACAGTGAATGCCTGTGCACCAAGCTGATTTGCCAATTTGCCGGCACTGGAATTTGTATGAATCCGCACACTACTGAAATCGACGCCGAAGCGGGGCTCGAAGAATGATCGTTCCGCCTCAGCAAGAGGCCTTCCGCCTCCCTTCATGGAGTTGATACTCCCTTCAACGCTAGGTGTCACTTCAGGCGCAGTTGCGTTTTCCCTGTCCTGAAGATATTCTTCCTCATCAGGCTGCCGCCTGGCCACCTCCTCTCTTTTCATCTGACGTTGGATGAATTTACCCTGAACCGGCTCGACCACCTCCGCAGGTCTTCTTTGAAGTTCTTCTTTTTCAGCCTGCCTCTGGAGAGAAGGTGTTATCCTATTAGCGAGCGGCTTTGTTTGCAAGGGTTCCTCATTCTCACACGGGGAATTTTCGGCAAGCGGTCAGGTCGGTTTCGAGCGGATTTGAGGCACAGAGATGCGCATGACACGGTCAGCAACCTGATCAGCTTCCTGTTCATATTTATCATCTGGTTTACCAATAGTTAACTTCTTCTGAATCTTTCCCCTCTGTATCAAGCCAGCAAGCTGTGTTTTCCTGGAATTTATGTTTGAATCACCAACGGGTGTATTCCCCGCAGCTTGCCACGATAAGTTGGCAACGTATTCTCCGCGCTCATAGCCCGCTGTTTGCGATGAGGTGATTGAATCATCAGGCGGGCCGCTGCATGAATTGACGGGTGTCCCAGATGAAATTATCCTTGAAAGCGTATCGACTTCATTGTCCTTCGTCTTCTGCCGAAGCAGCAATGTACTGCTATCTGGCTGCTGCCGTGCCGCTACAGCAGAAGAGGTGTTTTTATCTGACGTCTTTGCAAAAGCTTTCATCGCTTCCCTGTTCTCTGAAATTTTTTAATTTCTTTTCGCAGCTCATTGATTTTTCATATTCTTCATCCGTGTAGATGAAAACCTTCTATAAGACGCTAAGGGATCACTCAAAAATAACTCAGGATTCTAAGGTGACACTACGACACCTATTTTAACGATCAACAAATGAAAAACCTCAAAATAGCCCGCTATTCCTGCGATTTTTTCCTTTATTGCTTGTCAAACTAAATGTCCCATTGTCAACTGATAAGTCCCAAGTTCTTTTTAGTGACCCCTAAGGACACTCGTTCGGGGCCGTTGCCCTATGATTGTATCGAATTCTTCCAATATTTCCAGCGCCGCAATCGACAAGATTCGTACCTGCCGCCGGTTCATTGATATCAATTGTGCCACCGGGGGGTATATTCATTGCCCGATCAGTCCGGCGGAAATCGGCAGTACTCGTGTTCCAGCCAAGAATTGTATTCAATCGTGCAATGGCTTCCGCTCGTGTCCCCCCGTAACTTAAGAAATTTCGCCTCCCTCTGTATCTTCTGACCAGACGGAGCGGCGGCCTGAGGTATCTTTTGTAAAGATTTCTGGATGCACGAACATGATGCCTTTCGTGCAGGTTCGTCCGCCTTGCCGCCCGTCGTGTCATGTGCCAGCGGTTCCCTGCTCCCCCTCCCTGATCACCCCGTCTGACTGCGATGTAGGATCTTACAACCCGAATCCGCCCTGTCCGGGGTCTTATCCAGGCCCGGGCCGTACGTCTGGCACTCCTGGGATTTCTTCCTTCAATAACTGGATTTACCAGCGTCTGGATACTCCCGACACCCTGCCCTCCCTGAGCACCAGTCCCTCCTGCCCACCAGACGCGGTCTGTGGCCGTTCGTCCTCTATTGACAAAGCGCCGCTGAATGAGTGGAGTTGTGTGAGAAACCGCCTTTTTTCTAACTTTTTCGTTCTTAATACCCTTTTCCTGATTTTCAAGGCTGTTTCCTCGTTGCTGCATGACATGCGTCAGTTCATGAGCCATGAGATGTTTTCCTGCCGATGTTTCAGGTGAATACTGACCAGCACCGAAAACGATATTTCGTCCAAGCGTAAAGGCCCTGGCATTCAGGCTCTTAGCCAGTTGTTCAGCATTGCTGCCGGTATGGATTTTAACACCGCTGAAATCCATACCGAATCGAGGCTCAAAAAAGCTGCGTGACGATTCCATCATCGGCTTTCCTCCACTCCGGACTGAATGAATCCCACTCTCTACGGATGAACCTGATGCGGCATTGCTTCCTTTCAGCACTTTAAGCTGAACTTCTTCTTCCTCTTCATTCGGCTGGCGGGAGAGCAATTTGGGCTGCATCTCCTCTTCTTCCTCTTCCAT
>JAOZQU010000161.1:0-1878 GCA_029932055.1 Desulfocapsa sp. | reverse complement strand
CTCCTCTTCTTCCTCTTCCATAGGCTGACGGGAGAGAAGTTTCGCCTGTAACTCCTCTTCCTCCTCTTCCATAGGCTGACGGGAGAGAAGTTTCGTTTGCAACTCTTCTTCCTCTTCTATCGGCTGCCTGGGAACCTCCTCTTCCTCCCCTACAGACTGTCTCAGAATCTCTCCCTTATGAGAGAAAGCACTCTGACTGTCGGCCACGCTCATGACGCTGTCGGCAACATGATCTGCCTCCTGCTCATATTTGTCACCTGGTTGGCTCACTGAAAGTTTGGCTTGGATGTTTAAATTCCTGGCGGGTGCAATCCTCGTGGATTGTTGTGGGCTTGTTGATTCCTGGATGAGTTTGCTCAGTCTCGAGACGTTCGAATCCGGCTTATTTCGTACAATGGCGAGCCCGTCTTTTATATCTCCCTCCGACGCGGTCCTCCCTTTATGATTTTTGAATCTTCTGAGCCTGAATTTCATTTCAACCTCCTTTAAAATATAAGGTACTTATACCCCTCTGAGTCTAACGCTTACCTGTGGGGTGTTAAGACGTCCTGCCTTCCTTCTGCATTTCCCGCCGAATCCCTTCTTTCAGGTCCGACTTTAAAATTGCATGTTGATTGTCACTGAGCATCATCAATGCGGCATAGCGCACCACGTTAATGATGGCACCACCGGAAAGTTCGTATTCGGCTGCAAATTCATGCAGGTCTATGTCATCTTCCAGCGTTAATTCTTTTGAAAAGAGATTACTCCAAAGGAGATGACGTTCATTTTTCTCCGGCATGGGAAAGTGAATAACAGACTGAAATCTACGCGAAAAGGCTTCATCGATGTTGGATTTGAGATTCGATGCCAGAATGGCTACCCCCTCATACTCCTCGACACGCTGTAACAGATAGGAAACCTCCTGGTTGGCAAAACGGTCATGGGCATCGTTAATACTGGTTCGCTTCCCGAAAAGCGCATCAGCCTCATCAAAAAAAAGGATCCACTTACGATGCTCTGCCTTGCTGAAAACTTTCTCAATATTCTTTTCCGTCTCCCCGATATATTTTGAGACAACCATGGAAAGATCGATCCTGTAGACATCCTGTCCCGTCATTTTTCCAAGAAGGGAGGCCGTCAGGGTCTTGCCTGTTCCGGAAGGCCCGTAAAAGAGACTGCGGTATCCGGGTTTGACATTTTTTCTCAACCCAAAATCATTCAGCAAACGGTCGCCATACTTTATCCAGGCCTTGATCTCAAGAACTCTCTCCATCGTATAGGGATCAAGGACAAGATCACTCCAGTCGAGTGGTGTCTCAATCAGCTTGGCCGGAAATTCAACACCGAACATTGGCCGGCTGATATTGCCCGTAGTCACCAGATCAACAATCTCCCTTGAAAGGGTGAGCGTTCCACTTAAAAAAGGCTCTTTTTCATCCACACTTTCAAGCCTGAGGATCTCATGTTTTACAAAAAAATGATCGGCATCAAAAAGGGACAGATAAAGAAAACGGTTTTCCAGTTTTTCACCTGCCAGAAGAAAAAGAGCTGTCTCTCCCGTGGGGAGGAATGACGGCCGGGATTGATCAGTGCTTCCTCCGAATTCGGTAAAGCTGCGTGAGTTTGCAGCATTCTTGCTAAAAAATATATCTAGCAACTGCGGCTTGATATGAGGGACGAGGCTTAAAACAAAAAGAGCCCTTTCGGCAAAAGTCAAATCATAGTGATTTACAAAATTATTATAATGGGATCCGTTCTTCTTTAGATGGGGGGGAGGAATTTCAAAGATATCGCCATATTTGCATTCATGACCAAAATGCAGCTTAATGCGCGTATCAAGAAGCGTAAAAAACCAGTTCAGCTCATCATTCAGGACTTTCGCATTGACAGCTGAAA
>JAOZQU010000160.1 GCA_029932055.1 Desulfocapsa sp. | reverse complement strand
TGCCATCACTTCATTTAGTTAAAAACTATTGGCAGACAAGGCAAATCTCTTAGCCCGACAGCTATACGGGCAGGGGGGGACCCTTAGCATAGCTGTCAAGCTTGATCACTGTCAAGATTATATCAGTCTTGTTTGCTGAGAATATATATTAGAATGGGAGGCGTTGCAAGTCGCCATTCGTTGTATTTGGTCATCACAAGGTGGGGGTGAGTCGCATATGTTGCGACTTTAGTTTATGCTTGTCGTGTTATGGTTTGTGGCAGTCAACTAAGAATTAGTTTACCATTTGCTAATGGATATAAACGCGCTTCGCCTCGTATGTGAGATGTTACAACTATGGTTTGCTTTTTGTCAACTATGGTCTGTCTGAGTAAGGTTTAGTTGTCCGTTGTAATGGTAAAATTGCAATCATTGCCCACTTGTACCTCTAGTAGTTATAATATATATTCTCAATACATAATTCAAACACCGGTCTAAAGAGTAAGGGGTACTGGACAGAGTGAACTCTTACCCTTCCCTTGGTGGCAGCTTTGAGGAGCAGCCTGTTGTCGAAAAGTAGTCTTTTTTCAGTGTTGTCAATATAAAGAGTCAACTGCAAGGAACTATATATGAACTCACAGCAAAAGATTATAGAAGAACTGTTGGCTCTGACCGATATTGAGATCAACGGATCACGGCCATGGGATATCCGGGTTTTGAACGATGCATTTTACTCTAGAGTGCTCAAGGATCCCTCCATGCAGATGGGTGAAACATACATGGATGGCTGGTGGGAATCGGACCAGCTGGATGAAACCATCAACAAGTTGCTGCGAGCCAGACTTGGATACAAACTTCGCAAAAACAAAAGACTGGCCTGGCGGATTTTGATGGCGAAGCTGTTCAACTTCCAGGCTAAGGATAAGGCTTTTATCGTAGGAGAAAAACACTATGATATCGGCAATGATCTCTACCGGGCCATGTTGGATCCAAGAATGATTTACACCTGCGCCTACTTTCGCGATACTGACGATCTGGATATGGCTCAGGAGGCCAAACTGGATATGGTCTGTAAAAAACTCAACCTGCAGAAAGGCCAGAAAGTACTGGACATTGGTTGTGGATGGGGAGGTTTTCTCAAGTATGCCGCTGAAAAGTACGGTGTAGAAGGAGTTGGCATATCTGTTTCCAAGGAGCAGATTGCCTACGGTCAGGAAATGTTCCGGGATTTACCGGTGGAGTTGCGCTTGCAGGACTACCGGGATATAGACGAAAAATTTGACCACGTCATTTCTCTGGGGATGTTTGAACACGTGGGTTACAAAAATTATAGAACTTATATGGAGGTGGTTCACAAGGCGCTTAAAGATGAAGGATGTTTTCTGCTGCACACCATAGGCCTTCATTTTTCAGTGGTGAAGGGAGGATCCTGGCTGAGCAAGTACATTTTTCCCGGTGCCATGCTGCCCTCAGTTACTCAGATCGGCAAGGCCAGCGAAAGGTTGTTTATTATAGAGGATATGCACAATATCGGTCCATACTATGACAAAACCCTTATGTGCTGGTTTGAAAATTTTGATGCTCATTACTCCGAGCTGAAAGAAAAGTATGATGAAAGATTTTATCGAATGTGGAAATATTATCTGCTCTCCTCTGCCGGTAATTTCAGATCAAGAGATGCTCAGGTCTGGCAGGTTCTGCTGTCCAAAGGAAGGCAACTTGGCGGCTTTGAGCATTGCAGAGGCGTTACAGAAAGCCCAACGTCCCTTTGATGTACTTATTCTTGGCATGGGAGGAGATGGCCATACCGCATCTCTTTTTCTGGGGCTGTAAAACTGGCCCAGGCAACGGACATGAGTTCTGAAAAGCTTTGTATTGGAATTGCCCCTGTCACTGCTCCGCATGAACGAATGACCCTGACCCTGCCGGCAATTCTTGATGCAAAGCAGATCTTTCTGCACATCACCGGACAGAATAAAAAAGAGGTTTTGCTACAGGCATTAGTCGATGGCCCTGCCGAGGAAATGCCAATCCGTTTTATCCTGCAGCATCAGGCAAAAGAACAAAAACAGAATTTCAGCATCTATTGGGCACAATAACGGAGATAAACCATGCATAAAATTGTCGCAAAAGTCACTGACCGCATCATAGAACGAAGCAAATCCCACCGCCAAAGTTATCTGCAAAGAATAGATGAAGCAAAAGGTGATGGCGTCTTTCGCAACAAGCTGCCCTGTTCCAATCTGGCACATGATCTTGCAGGATGCGTTGGCACCTGCCGTACCGCACTTCTTGATGACACCATCCCTAATATTGCCATCATCTCTGCCTATAATGATATGGTGTCAGCTCACCAGCCATATGGAAAATATCCTGAGATCATCAAAGCATCGGTTGCTGAAGCCGGCGGCAATGCTCAGTTCGCCGGTGGAGTTCCAGCCATGTGTGACGGGGTCACCCAGGGCGAGCCGGGAATGGATATGAGCCTTGTCAGCAGGGATGTGATTGCCATGTCCACTGTTATCGGCCTTTCCCATAATGTTTTTGACGGAGTCATCCTCCTTGGAGTGTGTGATAAAATACTGCCTGGACTTCTCATGGGCGGCCTGCAGTTTGGGCACCTTCCCATGATCCTTATCCCGGCAGGTCCCATGACCTCAGGTATTGCCAATAAAGATAAAAATAAGGTTCGGGAAGCTTATGCAAAGGGAGAAATCGGTCACGCCGAGCTGCTTGCCTCAGAAGTGAAAGCCTATCACAGCCCTGGAACCTGTACTTTTTATGGAACAGCAAACTCCAATCAGCTGATGGCTGAAATGCTGGGCATGCATCTGCCGGGCAGTTCTTTTGTGAATGCCGGTACCAAACTTCGTGATGCGCTCACTAGATCTGCTGCAGAAAAGATTACAGGTATGACTCACCTTGGTGGGAACTACACACCGCTTGCTCACGTGATCAGTGAGAAAGCAATAGTCAATGCCATAGTCGGCCTTATGGCCACAGGCGGATCAACCAATGAGACCATGCATCTGGTTGCCATTGCCCGAGCTGCCGGAATACGTATTGACTGGAATGATTTTGCTGAACTCTCAGATATCACACCGCTTCTTGTGCGTATCTATCCCAATGGTTCAGGCGACATCAATTCCTTTCAGCAGGCAGGTGGCATGGCCCTTCTTGTTAAAGAATTATTGAAAGGCGGACTCATTCATGAGGACGTGCAAACCGTTGCAGGAAAAGGGTTTGAAAGATACACCCAGGCACCTGTCCTTGATAATGACAAGACTGTCTGGCAGGAAAGCCCGGATGAGGCCGTAGATTCTACGATCATCTCAACGGTTGCTGATCCCTTTGAAACATTGGGTGGCATTAAAGTACTCTCCGGTAATCTTGGACGGGCAATTATGAAAATTTCAGCCCTTGCCGATGGAGAAAAAACATTTGTTGAGGCACCTGCCATGGTTTTTAACAGTCAGCAGGAGCTTGAAGAAGCCTTTAAGGAAGACAAATTAAACCGGGACATGGTCGCAGTGGTCAGGTTCCAGGGGCCCCGCGCCAATGGCATGCCGGAACTCCATAAACTGATCACCCATCTTTCCATCACTATGGATCGTGGCCATCAGGTTGGTCTTGTAACAGACGGCCGTCTGTCAGGTGCTTCCGGTAAGGTTCCTTTTGCCATTCACTGCACCCCCGAGGCTGTCACAGGTGGACTGCTGGCTAAGGTTCAGGATGGAGATATCATTGTCATGGATGCCCACAACAGTATCCTGGAACTCAAAGTGGATGAGCAGGAACTGAGCAAACGCAAACCTTTTGTTCACAATCTCGATGCCAGCCGTCACGGGCTGGGCAGACAAATATTTGCCCCATTAAGAAAAGATCTACTCGGTGCCGAAGAAGGAGCAAGTTCTATCTTCACCTACACAGATGAATAGAAAACCCGCAAACCGAAAACCCCAAACCGAAAACCGAGACCTCATCATGTCAAATACAAAAAACTGGAAAATATCAGCACTGGATGTTCTGAAGACCGGGCCTGTTGTGCCGGTGATTGTCATTAACAATATTGATCATGCCGTTCCTCTTGCAAAAGCACTTGTTGCCGGTGGTGTCAAAGTACTGGAAGTGACACTTCGTACCCCGGTTGCTATTGAGGCTATCAGAAGGATTGCCGAAGAAGTCCCAGGTGCCGTGGTCGGTGCCGGAACAGTGGCCACAGAAGCGGATCTCAACGCGGTAACTGAGGCCGGTGGTGTTTTTGCCATCAGCCCGGGACTGACCCCAACTCTTCTCACGGCAGCCATTAATGGCCCCATAGCGTTAATTCCAGGCATCTCAACTGCCTCTGAATTGATGTTTGGTATGGAATACGGATTACGGGAATTCAAGTTCTTTCCAGCTGCAGCAGCAGGTGGCATCAAGATGATAAAATCCATTGGCGGCCCCTTTCCTCAGGCAACCTTTTGCCCCACGGGCGGCATTTCACCGGATAATTATAAAGAGTATCTGAGCCTGAAAAATGTTGCCTGTGTTGGCGGATCATGGCTTGCACCGACAGATGCACTTGAGCAGGGTGACTGGCAAAAAATAACAGATATTGCCCGAAAGGCTATCGCGTAATAAAAACAGTATGTGATGCTGCTGGGATAAACCGACAAAATAGCCGGAAGCTGAGTACATGATTACAAAGAAAAAGGCCGCAAATGGCTTTGAGTATATAGAAATAGAGAATAACAGTGCAACTGCTAAAGTTGCACTTCAAGGGGGGCATCTGTTTCATTACCAGCAACAGGGCAAAAAACCTCTGTTATGGCTCAGCCCAAAAAGTCATTTCGAAATTGGTAAAGCAATCCGTGGCGGTATTCCTCTCTGCTGGCCCTGGTTTGGAAAACATCGTACAGATCCGACTCTTCCGCAACATGGTTTTGCAAGGATCTCGGCCTTTGAGCTTCTTGAAAGTAATGAACCTGATGAAAATACCACAGAGCTTGTGTTTAAACTGCAGAGTTCCGCAGAAATTCTTGTGCTCTGGCCATATCAATTTCAGCTTTTTTTACGCATTACAATTGGCCCTACCTTGACTGTTGCGCTGACAACCAGAAATTGTGATACAAAATCATTTACAATCACTTCCGCCCTTCATAGCTATTTTGCAGTCTCGTATATCAGCTATGTATCTGTTCAGGGCCTGGAGAAGGTAGAATATTGGGATTCATTAACCGATGATACCAAAATCCAGAAAGGCAGTATTCACATCAGTGAAGAAGTTGATCGCGTTTATCAAAAGACAACAGGCCCTCTATTACTTCTTGATAGTGACAGAACTATCAAGATTGTGAGAGATGGTTCTTGTTCAGCAGTTGTCTGGAATCCCTGGAAAGATAAATCTGCGAAGATGGCGGATATGCAAGACGATGCCTATAAAACCATGCTCTGTATTGAAACCGCAAATGCCATGGGAGATGCACGAAAGCTTGCACCCGGTGAAGAGCATACTTTGAAGATGACATTGTCTGAATATGTGTGAAATTGTGAAGTTTCTATAAGTTACCACTCAAAACAAAGGGAGAACTTCGTTCTCAAGGAGACCACATGAGTCCAGAAAAATCAGCCGAAAAGCAGAAGGAACGTATAGCAAAACTCAAACGAGCCTTTGCCTACAATATTTTCTTCAAGCAGGGGGCCACCACCAGAACTGCAACTTTAAATGATTGCTATCTCGCGATATCCTATACCCTCCGGGATCGAATGCAGCACCTCTTTGTTAATTCTGTGGAAGCACTGCTGGAAAAAGATTCCAAGATTGTCTGTTATCTGTCTGCGGAATTTCTCATGGGTCCGCACCTGCACAACAACCTGGTCAACCTCGGTCTCTATGATGAGTTTGATCAGGCTGCCAGGGAAGCCGGACTGAATTTAAAAGAAATCATTGACCATGAAGAGGAACCCGGTCTAGGGAACGGGGGACTGGGGCGACTGGCTGCCTGTTACCTGGATTCACTCTCCTCTCTGCAGATTCCGGCCATTGGCTATGGTATCCGCTACGAGTACGGCATGTTTGATCAGGAAATCGTTGATGGCTGGCAAAAAGAAATCAGTGACCGCTGGCTGCATCCGGGAAATCCCTGGGAAATTAAAAAGGCAGACCTGTCCTGTGACGTGGGATTCGGAGGCCACACCGAAGTGTACCATGATGAGCAGGGCAACCGGCGAATACGCTGGATTCCTGCCCGGCTAATCACCGGTATTCCTTACGATACTCCTGTTCCCGGTTACAAGGTCAATAACGTCAACCTGCTGCGTCTCTGGAGTGCTGAAGCTCATACCTCTTTTGACTTTGCAGATTTCAATACCGGTGACTATTACGGCGCAGTGGAAGACAAGATACGTGCCGAAACCATCACCAAAGTACTGTACCCCAATGACGAACAGTTTCAGGGCAAGCAACTGCGTCTGGAACAGCAGTACTTTTTTGTCTCCTGTTCCTTGCAGGATATGATCCGCATTCACCTGTATATGAATGAATCACTCGACAACTTCTATGATGATTTCGCTGCTCAGCTTAACGATACCCATCCGGCCGTTGCCATACCGGAGCTGATGCGACTCCTGATGGATGTCCATCTCTATGACTGGGACAAGGCCTGGGAGATAACCTGCAAGACTCTGTGCTATACCAATCACACCCTTCTCCCCGAGGCCATGGAAAAATGGCAGATTGATTTGTTCGGTAATCTTCTCCCCCGTCATCTGGAAATTATTTATGAAATCAACCACCGCTTCCTTGATGAGGTACGGCTCAAATACCCGGGTGATAGTGATCGTCTGAACAGGATGTCCATCATCGATGAATCCGGCCCCAGATATGTGCGGATGGCCAACCTTGCCTGTATCGGTTCCAAGGCCATTAACGGAGTGGCAGCCATGCACACGGATCTTTTGCGCAAATACACCCTGGCCGACTTCAATGACATGTATCCCGGTAAGATCCGGAATGTGACCAACGGAGTCACCCCCAGACGCTGGATTGCGGTGAGTAACCCAAGACTCACCTCACTGATCACCGAAGCCATTGGCGAAAAGTGGCTCACCAATCTTGCTGATCTGAAAAAACTGGAAAAAATGGCGGATGACTCTTCTTTCCAGGATGCCTGGCGCAAGGTCAAAGAGGATAATAAGCAGGATGCAGCAGATAGAATCAAAGCGCATCTGGGTATAGTGGTTGATCCTCATGCCATGTTCGATGTCCAGGTAAAGAGGATTCATGAGTATAAACGGCAGCACCTCAATGTCCTGCATATTATTACCCTCTACAATCGGATCAAGGCCAATCCGGATATGGAGATCACCCCCCGCCTCTTTGTCTTTGGCGGCAAGGCAGCACCCAGCTACTTTATGGCCAAACGCATGATTAAGCTGATTACCTCGGTTGCCGGGGTGCTGAATAACGATCCTGACGTGCGTGGTCGATTGCATGTCTTTTTTATTCCTAACTACAACGTCAAGATTGGCCATTCAGTGTATCCCATGACTGACCTGTCCGAACAGATTTCCCAGGCCGGTATGGAGGCATCGGGTACCGGTAATATGAAATTTTCCATGAATGGCGCTTTAACCATTGGTACCCTCGATGGTGCCAATGTGGAGATTCGGGAAGAGGTAGGCACGGAGAACTTCTTTCTCTTTGGTCTGAATGTTGAAGAGGTTATGGCGCTGCAGTCCTCCGGATATACCCCGAGAGACTATTATCAGAATGATGCAGAACTGAAAAATGCCATTGACCTGATTAGTTCCGGTCACTTTTCACACGGAGACCAGGAGTTGTTCCGGCCCATTGTTGACTCGCTGCTCTATGATGACCAGTACACGCTGTTTGCCGACTACCGTTCCTATATCGACTGTCAGGATCATGTGGGTCAGGCCTTTCAGGACAGAAAAAACTGGACCAGGATGTCCATTCTGAATGCAGTGCGCATGGGCAAGTTTTCATCGGATCGTTCCATCATGGATTACTCCAGAAAAATCTGGG
>JAOZQU010000159.1 GCA_029932055.1 Desulfocapsa sp. | reverse complement strand
ATTTTTTTCAGCATTGCAGAAAGTGCTCCAATTCCAGCTGAATAGCCAACGGATGAGCTTACATCGGTGTATATGAAAAGAATTTTCATTTAGATTTTCTCAAAAAAAAAATTATCGCAAAGCCGAGTGGAGCAGTCCTGCATCTTTCCTCTGCTATTGTTGAAACAAAAGCCCCGCTTTAAGTACCCCGCTTTTCTCCTGCCGTATCCATTGCACCGTTGCCATCTCATGCTCACTGCCGGCAGGATGTTTCAATAGGGAAACACGCTCTCCCTTGCTGACTGGATCAAAAACATACAGACAAAGCCCCTCCTCACTCATATTAACCGCTATAGCCTTTTTTGACGACTCACTTGCGGGAAAACTTGTACCATTATGAACAACATAATCAACGCTTGACGGGTAATCCTTGCGAAAGGTGCTTCTTCTTTCTGTAAAATTCTCGTCCTGAATTTTATCCTTTCTGCTAGGATGAAATGCTTCTTTTTCAGGTGTTTCGGAGTCAACATTGACATAATCAGCAAAATGATTTGTGATATAATCCTGTAATGCATCCTGCCATGGCCTCATATGATTAATCCCAAGTTCAGCAAGTTTAGCATTAATCATTATCTCGGAAGCTGGACGCGGAGCAAAATATTCTTCTGCAAAATATTCCGACCCCACCCTTGTCAATGTTATATCCTGATGTTTAGTGACACGGAGTATTTCTTCAGCAACATCATATCTGGATCCTTTACCTTCGCAAACCATATGGTAAAGTCCATATTTTTTGGTTTCAAGAAGCAGGAAAAGATTCATGGCAAAATCATAGGTATATGTCGGTGTGCCCCATTTATCATCTACGGCAAAAATCTCTTTTTTGCCTTCACCGATCTGCTGCAGTATTTTGTAGATAAATTTTTTCTCTTTTCTCCTGCCACCTCCCATCATCCATCCGGCTCTGACAATATAAGATTTGGAACAATGCTTCAATGTGTGGAGCTCTCCCTCATATTTTGTCTGACCATAAACCATTAGAGGGTGAGGTGTGTCCTCTTCTGAATAATATCCGGACTTTTCACCGTCAAAAACACCGGCCGTACTAATATAAATCAATGTTGCACCATGCTCTTCAGCAAGGCGGGCAATGGTCTCTGAGGCAGTTGAATTCACATCTTGTGTTATTTCAGGATGAGTTTCGCAATACTCCAGGTCAGTTTCAGCGGCAAGATGCAGTACAATATCTGGCTTATATTCTATAAAAACCTTTTGTAATCCTTCAGAATCACGCACATCAAGCTCAGATAGCCAATCCTCACTGACAACCTTATCCGTTGCCAATACATCACTATACCAGGACTTAAAAAAAGGATAAATCGCATTGCCGAGCATTCCTCCGCAACCGGTTATAAACACTCTTTCAGTCTTCATTGCCTAAACTCCATATTTGATGAACTTTAAAGGATCGGTCTTTAACCATTTACATTTCGCCGGACTAACTCGTCTCTACTTGGTTTCCACCTGCACCTCCCTGTTCCAGTTATACAGAAAAGAAAACATCACCTGATCCGGCAAAAAATCCCAGAGGTGAGTTCTGACAAATTCCTCCACATTAGCAACCGCAGTTTTGGGGACATAGACAATGTCATAAGGTTTTAACCATATGTCAGGAGATTGACCCTCCAGAACATCCTGCGCATTGACACTATAAATTTCCGGCTCATTCTTGGAGCCGTGCCGGATGAGAACGACCTGAGAAAGATCACCTGACTCAAGCGGCCCGGCAGCCTGAAAAATAGCATCAAGAATACGAAGTTTTCCAGCAATTTTAACGATACCTGGATGTGTAACAGCACCGCCTATATAAATCTTCTGATCAGCAAACTCCTTCACAGTGATAGTTAAGTCAGGGCGATTGAAACTTATAACAATAACCGACAAGTCGGGAGATTCAAAAAAATCAGAATATCTCTCAGTGAGTGCAGCATCTAACTCAGCCGGAGTATAACCTGCTGCCGGCACCTCATCTATCAACTGCAGCGAGATCTTACCGTCCGGACGAACGACAACATTATCATTTAATTTTTCATGGTAATACGACTTAATCGCAATCTGATCGGTCACAGCCAAAACGTACTTATCACTGGATGTCTTAAAAACCTCCGCATATGCTTTAGTTAAAACAGTATCTAATTGACCAATAGTCAGGCCGCCAGCCTGTACCTCATCAATAAGCTGTAAGGAAATCTTGCCGTCCGGACGAACGATAACTTCATCATTTAAGCGGCTGTTAAAAAAGAATTTTACTGTAAGCTTATCACCTGCTCCAAGAAGATAAGAGGTATTATCCGACTCGGCGTTAAGCTCTACAATTTCATGCCTCTGGAGGGGTTCGGTGTTCTGACTTGCACAGGCAGGCAGAAAAAGGCATAAGAGAAGACAGAGTATAATTTTTTTTTGCATTGGTTTATCTTTTATTTCAATTGCTTTGTACAAGGCAAAAAATTCATTTTAGGCTTGGCATGGGTTCCACCTTATTGAGTTGACAACCGTCTGCATAAGGTGAAAAAAGAAGGAAAAAATCAACGAGCATAAACAAACCGACATCCACTGCCTGGCTGGTAAAGAGGCAGAGGCGTTAAACGAAAACAAAAATAAAAAAAAACTACCGCAGGTGAAACATGTAAAAACCTGGTAATGTTTTTCATCATATTCTTCTCGATTTTTCAGTTTAAATCCTATTCATTTATTAACACATTGTTTATTATGCTTTTTCTTCACTACAGAGAGCCTACAAAATATTAACATAAGCCCCACCAGCATTACTTCAACTTTTATTCAGCTTGATGATTCTTGTCAACTTCTAAATATTGATCAAAAAATGGAAATACAAATTTAGGTGTGAGTTTGGATGTGAAAATTTCCCCAAACTATGCAAAATCTGCTAAACTTGCGACATGATCAAACAATCCTAAAAACCCATAAAAACAAGATGATGGCAACAGCACTCTAAACGATCCGAAGGGTGATATTGGATTGGTGGTGCACAGCGGCGGGAATCAGTCAAGCACATGGAGGAAGTAAAACACAGAGGACTGTCATTGATCTTCATCTTGAATTAAACGTATAATTTCGTCTTCACCAAGCGGTTTATTATCTTTAATTGACAGGCTTCCAGCCCACTCTTCACGGAAATTTTTTTGAATTCGTTGATTAATAACAAGTGTGATACTCATAGCCAAAAAAGCCCCAAAACTTGCCAATGCCATATCTTTGTGGGCATCCCAAATATCACCTTGTGTGCCCAAGTATGCAATCCCTAACTCACCACCAAATAACTCTGCAGCTCCCCACTCAAATAATTCAAACATCATGGAAGCAGCCATAGTTAATTCCAGCGGAAAAAAATACGCCCAAAACCCTTTTGAATCAGCAACTCTGCAATAAAACTCTCTGATGGGATAGGCGAGTAAAAGTCCAAACAAAAAATGAACTAACCGATCAAAATGGTTACGCTCCCATCCCATAAAATCGTTTAGACTAAAACCAAGGTTGGTTATGAAGAATTGATCGTAAGGTACTTTTGCATAAGTATAATGTGCGCCAATCTCATGTAAACACATGAATAAAAATATAAGGGTGTACGAAATTCTAGATAGAGGGAATTTTTTATAAGATAAGCTAAAAACAAGCACAAAGACCAGTACAAGGACATTCTCTAAAGCCCAATCGCCTCTGTCATGAGGTGAAATTGAAAGAGCCAGAAAATGAACACTAAAAATTAATGTGAGTATACCTAAATATTTATGGTGTGAAATTTTCAAATCTCTATTTATTTTTTTATTGGATTGCCAACGCCTATAATATAGCGCACGCTGTTAAGCCGCAAACAGCGCAGATAGCGGAACAAGCTTGCTTGCGCAAACTGATATGAAGTGGAATGTCGAGCACAATGATTCGGGATCGTTTTTGCATACTATGATTGGTAATACAAATGACAGTAAAACTCAAAAAAAAACGATGCCTCTATTATGGCCTTTTAGTAATCAGCACTATTTGGATTAACAGGATTTATAAATCATGACTTCTGAGAATCAATATGATATACAGAAATTATATAGTTGAAAGAGGAACTTACTTGTAATGACTCATTACTCAACACAACAAAGGAATAAGAATGGAAATTTTCAAGCATCATAAATCGTTATTTTGCGCAGTACTGTTTGTCTTCATATCAAGTACTGCATTTGCACAAGATCCAACCACCATTGTCGAAAATGCATATCAGGATGTTCTCGGCAGAAAAGCTGATAAAGCTGGAATGCGCGAATTTCGTAGTAAAATAATAGATCAGGGATGGACGGAAGCCCAGGTACGGGATGCGTTGCGTCACAGCCCCGAATTTAAACAGACGGGTGCTGATGAAATTATTAAACGTGCCTATGAGGATATTTTAAACAGGGAACCCGACCGGAGCGGTAAAGAACTGTACCGAAAAAATATTACTGAACAGAACTGGACAGAAAAGCAAGTGCGGGATAGCTTGCGTGCAAGTCAGGAATATAAAAACAAACATTAATAATAACCTGCCTCCTTTTACGTAACGAGCAAACCTGAATCAGGCTTGCTCGTTAGTGCTTTCTCAGAATATTTTTTGTCTAAAAAAAATATTCTGAGAAGGCACTTTCACTCGTTGGAATACACAGCCAGCCCCCGGTTGCACGACGAATCCAATTCATTTACGTAATTTTCTTCAAATAATTATAGACTGTACACTTGGTAACATCCATAAGTCCGGCAACCTGTTCAACAGCACCTTTAAATTGAAACACACCATTTTGTTTCATTTTTTCAATAAACCGGGTTTTTTCATCTATGGACATTGCCGCCGGTTGTACGCCTATTTCTTCCACTGCCTGAACAAAGAGTGTCCTTACAGTGTCACCGGCTGAGTCGGCAAAGCTCTCCTTACTGGGGTATATTCCGCTCTCCAGGTCGTGGATAAAGGGCAATAACGCCTGGATCGCATTGAAGTACTGGGTGGTATCAAGGTTGATACAAAAGGCGGCAACTGCTTTTCCACTGTTGTCTTTTATGATAGTGGTTGCTGATTTGAGACATCTGCCGTCGGCGGTAACTGATTTATAATTATGCTGGCGATCACCACCTTCTGGGTTTTTCTGTATAAGCTTTGCCAGCAGATCCGTGGCTGGAGCTCCCACCTTTCTCCCTGTTACATCACCTTTCATATAGACAAGAGATTTTTGCAGATCAGCCAGATCATGGATGACTACTTCACAATTGAGCCCAAAAAGAGCATGAACCGCATCTGCGATTTGTCTCAGGTTTTGAAAAATCTGTTCTTTTTCAGTCATTTTAACCAAATATCTTGCAAACGTTTACCTTGCTTGCCGATAAGTTCTTACCTATTTTTTATTCCGACTGTCGTCCTGATCATTATACTCGCCATACCATACCGCATCACGAAAAGCACGAGGTGAGGTATTGCCTTCGGTGCTGACAAGTAACACGATAGAGTCTTCGTTCAATCCGAGCTGTTTACGCAGCTCAACAGGATTGCCGGTTTCAGACTCCATCAGTAAATGGAGCAGGCCGGTGGTGACGGCGCCAGACTCACCGGATATGACCACATCGTCACCTTTTAACGGTGTGGCCAGAACACGCATCCCGGTGGCGGCAAGATAATCAGGGCAGGAAACGTAAGCCGCAACATAATCACGCAACAGTTCCCAGCTTATGGTATTGGGTTCGCCGCAGGCAAGACCTGCCATAAGTGTATCAAGATCACCAGTCACATTATGGGCTTTACCGTCACCAATTTTAGCAGATTGATAAATGCAGTTTGCTTTTTCAGGTTCAACGATTGTTATTTTGGGCATTTTTTCACCAAGGTTTGAGGCTAGAAAGCCTAGCACACCACCAGCAAACGAGCCAACTCCTGCCTGCAGAAACACATGCGTAGGAGCAGCAGCACCCTGTTCCTTAAGCTGTTCCAGAGCTTCAACAGCCAAAGTTGCATAACCTTGCATAATCCAGGTTGGGATATCTTCATATCCAACCCAGGCGGTATCTTGAACAATAACCCAACCGTGTTCTTCTGCATTCTTTTCGGCCAACCGAACTGCATCATCATAGTTCAAATCGGTGATGGTTGCTTCTGCACCAAGATCCTGGATATTCTTTAACCTCACCGGGTCAGAACCTTTTGGCATATAGACAACAGCCTTTTGCTTCAGTTGCTTAGCCGCCCATGCAACAGCACGACCATGATTACCATCGGTGGCCGTGGTAAAGGTGATGTCACCAAGTTTTTTTCGAACCTCATCTGAACGTAATTCTTCATACGTGATCTCGGAAATATCCTTACCCAATTTTTCCGCCAGATAACGACCAATGGCATAGGATGCGCCAAGTACCTTGAATGCATTCAGACCAAAACGGGAAGACTCGTCTTTAACAAAAAGTTTGTCTATGCCAAGGTAGTCCGCAAGATTGGGCAGTGAAACCAATGGAGTAGGCTCGTACTCCTTGAAACTTTTATGATACGCACGGGCCTTCTCTGCTTCTTTAGTCGTGAGGATGTCGAGACTGGCACCCTCCCCCGGTTTTTTAATACTTTTGTTAAAAACAAAGTCTATGGACATAGATTCTTTCTCCTAAACAGCTGCAGCAATAGCATCAATCTCAACTTTAGCACCCAGTGGCAGTGCAGCAACCTGAACAGTGGCGCGTGCCGGGTAGTCTCCCTCGAAAAAGCTTGCATATATTTCGTTCACCGCCACAAAATCTGCCAGATCAGTTACAAAAATACCACAACGAATAACATTTTCCATTGAGGAACCAGCCTCTTGCAGAATCGCTTTAATATTATTCATACTTTGCTTAGTCTGTGCACTTACATCATCATCCATTTTTTTTGTTTCGGGATTTAATGGAAGCTGGCCGGATACGTATATGGTATCGCCATGCTGAACAGCCTGGGAGTATGGTCCAATTGCTGCCGGGGCATTGGTGGTGCTGATAATTGTTTTAGACATAAAAATATCTCCTTGGATATTATAAATTTTAAATAACGCATCTATTTTTTATAATTTTTTAAAACTATTATGACAAGAAAAAAATTATCAGAAAACAGATTCCCATACATACCACGCCATCACCTCGCCACCATCATACTAAAACCACATAATAGTTATCACAAACAAGAAGTCCTCTCACTTTATCCTAAGGACGGCTTGTTCAAAATTGAGTTGACAATTTTTTATACTTTTTGTAAAAATATAGCTACAAAAATCCATTCACAAATCCGTCAATATAACAAGAGAGTACAAATACAAATGGCCACACCTGACTTTGATAAAATAAATGAGCTTGCTAAAACATACGAACCGGAAATGACCAAATTCCTGCGGGATATGGTTGCCATCCCCAGTGAGAGCTGTGATGAAGAAAAGGTTGTGCTCCGCATTAAAGAAGAAATGGAAAAGGTTGGTTTTGATAAAGTTGAAATCGATCCCATGGGAAATATTCTTGGTTATATTGGTTCCGGTCCTCGTCTGATTGCCTTTGATGCCCATATTGATACTGTTGGCATTGGCGTTGCCGGGAACTGGAATTTTGATCCCTACGAAGGCTACGAAGATGATGAATGCATTGGTGGCCGTGGTACTTCCGACCAGGAAGGCGGCATGGCATCCATGGTTTATGCCGGAAAAATCATTAAAGACCTTGGCCTTGCCGATGAATATACAGTGGTCATGACCGGAACAGTTCAGGAAGAAGATTGCGACGGTTTATGCTGGCAGTACATCATTAACGAACTGGGTTTGAAACCGGAGTTTGTGGTCTCCACCGAACCAACCGATGGTGGAATCTACCGTGGCCAGCGAGGTCGTATGGAAATCCGTGTTGATGTGGAAGGCATCTCCTCCCACGGTTCCGCGCCTGAGCGTGGTGACAATGCCATCTTTAAAATGGCAAAAATTTTGAATGAGCTGGAAGTATTACACACCG
>JAOZQU010000158.1 GCA_029932055.1 Desulfocapsa sp. | reverse complement strand
CCCCCTCGCCTTTGAGCAACCAGTTGCCAAAAGCCATATTGACGGTCATTCCAGTCATAAGAATTCTGCTGTGCTCACGATACAGGCGGCCATTCACATCCTCTGTAACATGAGCTCTGCCATCGTAAACCCAGGCCCCATACAATGAAAGATCCCAACCGCTGAATATACCATTCAGGGCAAGACCATATTGCTGATTATCAAAGGCAAGATCAGGTTCCTCTTCAGGGGGAAGTGGGCCTTTTCCAGGATAAAAATCACTGTTGTACACTGGGTTTTTATCAAACCGGGCTTCATGAATCATGATTCCGCTCAGGTTCCAGTCTCCCGTATAATAATCAAGCTTGGTCATGGTTACAGGCAGACGGCGATATTTAATATCCACCATACCCGGCAAACGGTTATCCAGAGGATTTAAGATATCAGTCACCCTCACATTATCTGATTTTCCCCACACCACGACCTGACGTCCGATTTTGACATCAAAATTGGAGGTCAGACTGCCCTGCAGATAAAAATCATCGATTTCAAACTCCTGTTCATAAAGATCAAGTAGAGCGTTGCTATACTGTTCCCTGCCCTGAATAGAATATGCTGCATCATAGAAACCATGGCCGCTTATCTTGGCCTGCCAGTCCCCCCAACGCATTTCACTGCTGAGTGCAACAGTGGTACGAAACATGGAAAGGTCACGAAAATCCGCGTCCTTCTCTTCCGGTGCATCATGGGCAAAATTAAACGAACCTGCCAGGCCAAGACTTCCGGTTAATTGCAGCCATTCAGGAATGACATTACTGTCAGAATCCTGATTGTCCTGCAGGTCTACAGGCGTTTCATCAAAACCGGATAAAAGATCATCCATGTCATTGCTAGTGTCCTTGTCTTCCTCTGCACCAACCTCGGTGTCAAAACCAGACAGGGCATCATCCAGCTCTTGAGCAGAAAGAGCTGCCGGAAAAAACTGTCCGCAAAACAGACAAAACAGACAAAAATATCTGTACTTCAATATTTGCTTCATTATTACCGGCTATATACCCTTTTCCAAACGGCGGACTGTGAACAGCGCATCATCAAGTTCTTGATTATATTTTATATCAGTCCACTTCATGACAGTTTTATGCAGGGTGACCTTATTCTTAGTGGTTTTCATGCGAGACTCTGTGGATACCCATATACCGTCAATCTGTTCAATACCTAACATCTCCTGATATTTGATTTTCTTCCCTTCTTTGAGCCAGTGAACAGCTCGCACACCCATGAATAAATCCTGGCGGATAAAAATAACGGATTTTGTAAATCCATAACGATCTTCAACTACCTTGCTGATGGGTAACGCCTCAATGAGCCACACTTTATGACCGTTCACCTCACTTTCCTTAAGCAATTTATAGCTCCATTCATCAAGAACACGCCGGGTCATGTCTGCATAGGAAAAATCCGAGCCCATGAAAGCCGATGACTTGTCCGAGCTTGCAATACGTTTGGTCTTATGCAAATCCGGCAAATAAAGCCACTGGTCATCATCACGCTCACCTTCATAATAATCATAGGTTAGAAAACCAGTATCTTTAACATCTGCCGGGGAGATAAAGAACTGCAGCTTCCATGTATCTCTTCCTTTATCTTTGTTAAAAACTTTCATCTTACGCACTCGGCGATTATCTTTTTTATCGATGAGAATCATCTCCACATCAGCGGTCAGATTGTCTCCATCATCCCGGGCATCAACCTTTTCCATGATTTCCCTGGCTGTCAATGCCTGGGCTGTATTGATGCAGGTAAGCAGCAGAACGCTGCATGCAAATATGGTTGTGAAATGTCTAATTCGAAACATTGATTACTCCTTTATAATTACAGACCTCGTAGAATATTACAATGGACTGTTGTGTTTATCATCGTGTTAACAGGGTAATACCGAAAGACTGGACATCTTGCCGGTCTGAGTTTTCAGTATGCGGTTTTCAGTTACTGAACACTGAAAACTGAAAACTTTAATTAATGTACGCCTACAATGTCTGAATCATCTTTCTTAAGCATCTTATCTGCCGACAAAGCCATCAGAGCCGGGGCCAGGAAAAAATCGCCAAGCAAAGCAAAAACAATTGCCAGACCAACCAGCATGCCGAAATAAAACACATTGTTCATTGAGGCAAACATAAAGATAAAAAAGCCAATGGAAAGCACAATGGAGGTGGTGAGCATGGCACGACCGGCTGTATGCAGAGTATGACTAACAGCATCCCTTACATCACCACTTTCGATGTAATAGCGTTTAAAATTATAAATAAAATGAACCGTATCATCCACAGCAAGGCCAATGGCAATCGAGGCAACCAGCATGGTAAACATATCAAGGGGAATTGAAAACCAGCCCATGATCCCCATTACCATGACAATCGGTCCAAGGTTGGGAATCATGGCAATAAGACCAAGTCGTATATGACTAATGAGCAGGATCATCATCATACTGATGACGAGCAAGGCAATGCCGTAACTTTGGGCTGCCGAATGCATGGTCGCGTGAAGAATACGGGCAAACAATGCCATAATACCTGTGGTACTTACTTCAACCGGCTTACCTGCTTTACCGAGTTCTGCAAAAGCAGAGGTAAAACGCTGTTCAATTTCCTGTATAAAAGGTACATAGGCTAGTGAATCGCGCCAGGGCACTTTAATTGTTACACGCGCAAGCTGGAACCTTGAATCCACGACATCCTCAAGATCGTCTGATCCCGAATTTTCAAAAAGCAGAAATTCCTGGGGAATAAGTGCAGCATTGTCCGGTATTGCATACATTTCCGGCTGATTTTCGTTCAGTGCCTGGTGAATTTCTTTGAGAATAGTGGTCACTGCAACAACTTTACCGACAAACAGATCACCCATTTGTAATTGTTCCAACTCCTGTGTCAGTTTGTTGATTGCAAGAAGGACATCTCTGTCATAAAGACCATTCTCCTTTCCTGTATCAAGCACAACTTCCAGGGCAACGCTGCCACGCATATTATGATCAATAGTCTCAGTTGCAGTACGAACAGCAAAATCTTCCGGCAACCAGCTTAAAAGATTATGGGAGAATTGCAGACGTGGAAGGCCAAATAGAGCAATAGCAATACAAAACCCAGCGAGACTAACTACCAGTTTAGGACGGCTGGTGGTGAAATCCGCCACCCGATCGATCAAACGATCAAAAAAAGTATCTTTATTTTCCCCGGCCATTGCCTTGGGTTTTAATGGAATAATTGCCAGCAATGCCGGAAGGAGAACAAGTGTAAAAAACAGAGACAACATCACTCCAATTGCTGAAAAGAGACCAAGATCGGCAATGGGGGCAACATCAGCTGTGGCAAAAGAAGCAAGCCCTGCTGCCGTGGTCAGAGATGTCATGACAATGGCAAAACCGGAATGACTGTAGGCATGGACAATGGCAGCATTTTGATTGCTGTCACGACGCAGATACTGATACACCAGTGATAAGACATGAATACTGGCACCCACCCCAACAGCGAGGAGAAAAGAGGGCAGAATAATAGTTGGTGTCTTAAAAAAGATACCCATTGCAGCCATAAGACCCAGGGTAGTTGTCAGAGTCAAGGCAACAATTAAAAGTGGTAAAATCACGCCGGACAACCTTCGGAACATGAGAAACAGGCTGAGGCCGATGGTTAACACCGCCAGACGCAGAAACTTTTTCATATCTGCCATCATCAGCTTTTTAACCGTATGGGTAACCACCGGACTACCGGCCATGACAATCTGAAAATCCGGGCCATTAAACTCTTTTGCAATTTTCGTTGCAACGCTGACCATTGCAGCATTTTCCTTATCTGTCAGGAACGCTGGTTTTTCTTCAATGGTATCAGTGTTAAAACCATCTGCTTCATCACCAAATCCAGCGAGTTCATCATCAAGCCCCACAGAGTTACCGACTGAGGAATACGTATCACTCTGCAAGAGCACAGTGGTAAACGTTCCGTCTGCTGAGATCAACAAATTCTTATAAATAGGATTGGAAAGGACTAAGTCCTTAAGCGCTGCAAGCTCCTTCTCATCCCCTGGAAACTTGGCCAGCAGATCATCAACAAGCAGGGTGTCACCGACTCCTCTGGTATTTCTGGCGTTGACAAGGGAATTAATTTCAGTCACATGTGGAACCTGCTCTTCAAGCTGATCATGAAATTTCTGAAGCTTTTGCAGGAATGCAAGGTTGAAGATGTTCTCACTCTGAATAGCAAAAACCAACAAATCATCGTTGCCAAACTGATCACGGAATTCATTATAGGTGTGCAGAATCTCATCATCCGGGTGCAGCATTCCTTCATTGGAGGTGTCAATGCTGAGGTGCCGAATTTGGGAGGCCAAAGCCAGACTTAAAGCGAGCACAATCAGGATAACCGGAAAACGAAATTTAATAATTGTCTCAGTCATTGATGCAAACAGTGACTCAATGTATTTCTTTTTATTTGTCATATTCTCTATTTTTTTGGATTGTGGTTGGAAATAGGCAAATCACCAGCTTTCACCTGAATAGCAACCATTATTTCTTCTTATTCTTGTGCGGTCAGCCCTTGAAGAAAAAGTGTCGTAATGATCTCTATGTATGATTCAGTGTTAACGGAATTTTCAATATCTCCACTTACGCGTTTCATAAGCGGGGAAAACAAAAAACGACTGGCCATGAGTGATGTGAGCATGGGGCCCATACAGGAGGCAGGTATTGTTCTTCCTGTTTCCTCTGCCAATGGCTTACACACCTCTTTTCCTATGATTTTGGCCATTTTCCCGGCCCATTTTGCCTTGTATTCGATAATTTCAGGGTCATCATGGGGCAGTTCTGTAATCATGACCAGCAGAACGTCCTGATCCGATTCAAAATAACGTACTGCGCTGGAGATGAACCGGGTGAGCTTAGTGTGCAGCGAATCCGTACCATGGAGTTCCTTTTCAGCTATGGCAATATACTGCTCAAAGAAACCGTCCAGAATTTCTTTAAGTAAACCCTTTTTGGAGCCATAAAAATAACTAATCATGGCCAGGTTTACTTCTGCTCTAGCAGCAAGTTCACGCAAACCTGTGCCGGCAAATCCATGCCTTGCAAATAAATACACTGCGGAACGAAAAACTCGTTCTTTGGGGGCCATTTTTTCCACTTATTCTCCGGCTGATTCTTTCCTTCCTACAATTCAAACGTTTGTTTAACTTTTACATACTAAACCATACCCCGAACTCTGTGTCAAGCCTTCACTCCTCATTGCATAACTCCCAAATATTCAAATTAAGTATGATTCACTTCGTATCGTATAAAAAGATATCAACAAGTGTACCAGTTGCAACTTATTAATTTTATAACGTACTATCAGCACCTTAAAAAATCAGAAAATATAAATAAAAACGTTTTCTTTCGACAATCCACACTTCTGTCGACATATTTGTCGAACATGGCAGCCTGCATGTCAATCCGCCGGGAAAATTATTTTGGGTAATGCATATTATATAAAAGAATATGTACTATCAAAAAACAAATACAGCTGATATTATATAAAATTAATAGTCTCAGCCGAGGCATTCATTTCAGCTCATGAAAGAGGAGGTAGTGGTTTGATTAAGTCATGTTACACGGTGTTTTTAATGTTTTTTGTGCTGCTTGGTATACCAGGGTTGGCCGTTGCGTCAGGTGCGGGAGGCGGAAACCATCTTGACCTTACCTCAAACTGGGTAGGATATGCCTCGCTGATAATTTTTGTGGTGGCTTACGCATTTGTCATGCTTGAAGAATATACCCACATGCGCAAATCCAAACCTGTTCTACTGGCTGCCGGAATAATATGGGGTATCATTGGCTGGGTTTATGCCAGCCATGGTTTTACGCATGCCGCTGAGATAGCGGTAAGGCATAATATCCTGGAGTATGCAGAACTCTTTCTCTTCCTGCTGGTGGCAATGACCTATATCAATGCCATGGAAGAACGGCAGGTCTTTGAAGCCCTTCGAGTAAAACTGGTAAACGCCGGATTTTCCCTTCGTAAAATTTTCTGGCTCACCGGTGTTCTTGCTTTTTTCATTTCACCTGTGGCCGACAACCTGACTACTGCCCTGCTTATGTGTGCCGTAGTCATGGCCATAGGCAAAGATAATATAAAATTTATCAGTCTGGCCTGTATTAATATCGTGGTTGCAGCCAATGCCGGAGGAGCTTTCAGTCCCTTTGGTGATATTACCACTCTGATGGTCTGGCAAAAAGGGATCGTCAGCTTTGGAACTTTTTTCAACCTCTTCATTCCATCTGTGGTGAACTGGGCGGTACCCGCTGTGATTATGAGTTTTGCTGTGCCCAAAATCCAACCGGTTGGCGGTGATGTTGATGCTACCTTGAAACGCGGCGCTTTTGTGGTCATTGGTCTGTTTCTCGCAACCATTGCCACAGCTGTCAGTTTCCATAATTTCCTGCACCTGCCACCTATGATGGGCATGATGACAGGTCTTGCTTATCTGAAAATATATGGATTCTACCTGAAAAAAACCCACAAAACCTACAAAGGTGATCCGGATTATGACTCTGAAAAAGCCGAAGAAAGACTCGGTGATACAGTGGCCTTTGATGTGTTCAGGAATATTGCCCGGGCCGAGTGGGACACCCTGATGTTTTTCTATGGTGTTATCCTCTGTGTCGGTGGCCTTGGTTTTATTGGCTATCTGGCCATGGCCTCTCAGACGATGTATGTCAGCTGGGGTGCGACAAACGCAAATATCCTGGTTGGTTTTATGTCCGCAATCGTTGACAACATTCCGGTAATGTTTGCAGTTCTTTCCATGCAGCCCGATATGTCCATTGGTCAATGGCTCCTGGTAACACTAACTGCAGGTGTGGGTGGCAGCATGCTTTCCATAGGCTCAGCTGCAGGTGTGGCACTTATGGGGCAGGCGCGAGGAATGTACACCTTTGGTGGACATATGAAATGGATGCCGGTAATCGCCCTTGGATATTTTGCCAGCATTGCTACTCATTTCTTCGTTAACAGCCGTTTTTTTTAAATTACCCATCTGTAAGCTTCCTGTTCGATCACAGGGGTTCGCCCCTGTGATCAGACCCTTCCAGAAAAAACAAGTTACGCAAAACGAAAAATCCAGTATCATAGTTTCATATCAAAACAACAGTTAAATTCTTTTCATAGAACACTTAAACTACGTGTGTAAAAAATGAAGCCAAAGCCAAGTATTTTAATTAAACCATTACACACATCTTTGTTGCTTGTTGTTGAATGACTCTGAAACGGCTGGGAAAATATTATCACCTCAGGTTTCTCCGAATTAAAGGAGAACCAAAATCTATTGCCTGGGGAAGTTTTATCGGCGCCCTCATAGGAACTATGCCGGTAATGCCTTTCCACACCATTGGCATCATCGCTGTTTGCTGTGCTACCCGCACCTCTGCCATTAGTGGTCTTTTAACCAGTTTAGTCATCAGCAATCCTCTAACGTATATTCCCATTTATTACCTGTGCATGGTCATTGGTAATTTTCTGACCCCATACAATATTACCTGGTCTAGGATCAGCACTGTCCTAAAAGCCATCATTTCCGGGGACGGATTCAAGACATCCGTTGATATGCTCTCCCATCTTGGAATAGAAGTTTTCACAGTCATGCTTACAGGTGGAATTGTTATTGCCCTGCCAACCGCTATTATCTGCTATGTTTTCACCTTGAAACTTTTTGTAAAGATCAGACAAAAGCGAAGTGATAGACATATTTTACGAGCAAAAAAAGAGAAATAGGCGATTGTAACCTGACAAACAAATGAGAACACTGAACATATTCACAAGGTAGCCGAACCCCAGTGATGAACTGGAAAGAACTCGGAACTTATGGTTTAGTCCCCCCTGGAGGGCATAGCCGTCAAGCTAAGAGATTTGCCTTGTCTGCCAAAAGTTTTAAACTAAATGAAATGATGGCACAAAATGACGAATTCAAAACATTAATAATTAACCGTTATCAATTGATTATTGATTATTAATAAAAATAATCTTTTGACAAT
>JAOZQU010000384.1 GCA_029932055.1 Desulfocapsa sp. | reverse complement strand
CAGGAGCAAATCCTCCGGTTACTCGATAGGAATCCAGAGGTGGATCCAAGTTGTACGGCCCTTGATTTACGCATTAACCACTATATTTCCAATCAGTATATACACACACCTCACGAAGGTCTGAATAAAGAGCCACCCTGGTCTCGTTTTCATAACGACCAAAGGCAATTACGTTTCTTTGAAAACCAAAACAAAATCAGGCAGGCCTTCATTCTTCACGAAACAAGGCGAGTTTCAGCAGATAACATTATTTCTTTTAAGTCCATTGACTATGAAATCCCGCCGGGCCATGCTGGTGAGGCGATCACATTGAGACGTAATGGACTTGATGGTTCTCTTTCCGTCTTGCATCGTGAAAAGATTGTCTCTCTTTCACCCGTTGATCTCCATACCAACGCCAGGGAAAAAAGAGCTGCCTGCAAAAAAAAAGAAGTACAGAAACAACTCCCGAAAAGCAGCGCTCAGCTGGCCTACGACAAAGAAGTAAAACCAATTATCGGTACAGATGGAGGCTTTAACATCCCAATAAAGGAGAAATCATGAATGATTTTATCAGCCGCTTTGGCTTTCATACCACCCCTTTCACCTGCGAAATTGGGGTTACAGAACATTTTACCCATGATATCTACAGAGAACCACTTGAACAGTTGCTTGCCATTATCGACAAAAGGATGTCAGCAGCTCTTATCGCCCCGGCTGGTACCGGAAAAACTGCAATACTTCGTTCCATCAATCATACGTTACCACAAACCCGCTATCAGGTGCATTATATTAAAGTGACAGATCTGTCCAAACGGGATTTCTGCAGGGAAATTGCGGTGGCTGTCGGAGCAGAACCTGCTGGAACCTATCCCTCTTTAGTGCGACGCTTGCAAGATCGTTTTACTGATGCCATGGATATTGATGGCACCAGAATTCTGCTCATGATTGACGAGGCACATGATATCCGCCCGGATGTGCTTGGATTGCTTCGAATTCTCACTAATTTCAATATGGATAATCGTCTGGTGGTCTCCATTGTTCTGGCGGGTCAGGCTCCTCTTAAAAAGATGTTGTTGCATCCGAAGCTTGAGGATGTGGCGCATCGACTTGCGCTTTGTGCAACGCTACGGTTGCTGTCTCGCAAAGAATCCGTCCTTTACATTAAGCACAGATGCCGTGTGGCCGGGGCAGTTGATTATCCCTTTGACAACAGTGCTCAGGAAGCAATTTACGAAATTGGTCGAGGTAATCTCAGGGCAACGGATCATCTTGCCTTAAAAGCACTTGAAATTGCACATCACCAGAAGTGCGATGTTGTTGATTCAAATCATGTTACTGAAGCCAGGGGGATGTTATGGGTGTAAATCAAGAGTTACCTGTATGTAAAGCAAAGGATCTCACCATTCGAAAAGAACAACAGGCATGGCTGATTGAATCATTATGGGGGGACGCTGCTGTTGGTATTATTGGTGGTGCCCCCAAATGCTGTAAATCATGGCTTGGTCTTGACATGGCGATCAGTGTAGCTTCCGGCACGCCATGCCTTGGTAAATTCAAGATTCCTATCCCAGGGAAAGTTCTTATATTTCTGGCCGAAGATGCCGCTCATAACGTACGGGCTCGTATTGAGTCAATTTGTCTTCATCGTCATTTGAATATTAACGACCTTGATCTTTATGTCATCACTGCCGCCACCATGCGGATTGACTTGGAAGCAGATCAGCGAATGCTGACAAAAACAATTGATTTTATGCGGCCCAGACTCCTTGTTCTCGACCCCCTGGTAAGGCTTCATCGGCTCGATGAAAACAGTGCTTCTGATATTTCCAAATTACTCGGATTTTTACGAGGATTACAACGGAGTTTTGCAACCGCTATTGTTCTGGTTCACCATGCCAGTAAAAAACATCGGGCTCAACCTGGCCAAGCTCTAAGAGGAAGCTCTGATTTACATGCCTTTGGTGATTCCAATGCCTATCTGGCAAGAAAGAAAAACAATCTTGTGCTCACCATGGAACATCGGGCGGCAAAGCCACCGGAACCGATGGAGTTACAGTTGCTTTCCAATCCTGAGGGTGGTGAAACACATCTGGAGCTAACCGCTTGTTCCCTGAATGGAGTAATTTCTTTGAACGATCGAGTTACCACATGGCTTGAGACCCATAGAAAGCAGTCGTTCACCCGTTC
>JAOZQU010000157.1 GCA_029932055.1 Desulfocapsa sp. | reverse complement strand
CAGTAATATTTACATAAGCAAAAGATGAAACACCCTTATACATTAAACAATCCGAAAAATTTGAATTCTTGATCCCATTTGTGATACGCTATTCTTGCTAAGAGATATTTTTTTAAATCTTCAGGGGAGGGAAAAAATGAAGAGCTCTTTTGTAAAAAGTTTCCGTTTTAAACTGATTGCACCAGTAGCCATTGCTCTGTTAATTATGATCTCCAGCGCAATCATTTTCACGATGATCATGCAGGCCAGTAGCAATAAGCAGCTGAACAAACAGGTAAAAGATTCATTTACTGCAATAGAAACAGCCATTGGGGGAGATTTGAGCAAACTGTCTACGCAACTCGACAGTCAACTCAAACACATGCAGAAGGAAGCATCAAGCTCCCTTGAAGCCTCTTCCACAGAAGCACTCAATGAAACAGCTAACTCTGTACAACAAAGCCTGCGGACAATACGCCGTCAAAGTGGCGATGGTCTGGTTCAACTTATGGCTCTTGTGGCAACCAATAGTGTCATTGCCAAAGATTTTGCCGCCCTGAACAGCTATGTTCGCAGTGCTCACCGTAATCCAAATGTTGTGTTTATCTTTTACCGGGATAAAAATCAGAAACCACTCACCCGCTATCTCAACCGAAAAAATGCTAAACTCAAATCATTCCTGCCCAAAGGTAAACCTGATATTGCTAACATAATTCAGGCGGGCCAGGATGATCCTAATGTTCTGACTCTTACCCAGGATATCAAAGCAGAAGGTGATCTTGTTGGTAGCGTCAGCCTTGCCATTGACATGACGCAGGCCAGAGAACAGGCTACTGAATTACGTGGAGAATTTGATAACCTTGTCAAAAAAAATAGTGAGCAAATCACCTCTATTCTGAGTGAGGAATCAAAGGCCATCAGTGATGATCTGCAGCTGGTAATCACTGAGGTCAGGCATGAAATCACCGAAAATGCGAGTAGCACTGTTAATGAAATCACGGCCACGAGCAACGGTTTGAGTAAGCGAACCCGAAACCTCTTCACCATCGGATCTATTATGGGTTTTATCATGGTTCTAACCATTATGCTGCTCAATGCCAGATCCGTCCTCAAACTGCTAGGTGGTGAACCGGATGCCATGGTACAGCTTGCCATGCGTATCGCCAACGGCGATTTAAAAGATACTGATACGTCTAAATCCGTACCCGGCAGCCTTCAAGCCGCTCTCCAGGATATGACAACAAACCTGAGAAGTTTGATTGGAAATATTGTTGCTGAGGGTCGTTCTCTTACTGCCACTTCTACCGAACTGGCACTCGCCGCCGAAGACATGACAGGTGGTGCTGAACAATCTGCTGCCAGAGCCGATACTGTGGCTGCAGCCACCGAAGAAATGAGTGCAAATATGGGAACCGTCACTATGGCCAGCGAGCAGGCCGCTCAGAACGTTAATGTGATGGCCACTGCCATGGAGGAAATGTCTGCTGCTATCCAGGAAATTGCTGAAAACACGGAAAGAGCCAATGCTATGACCGGTGAGGCAGTGAACTATGCCAAGAGTTCTTCTGAAAAAGTCAACCATCTCGGCATAGCAGCTCGTGAAATCAGTAAAGTAACTGAGGTTATAACAGAAATTTCAGAACAGACCAATTTACTGGCTCTCAATGCAACCATTGAGGCGGCTCGAGCAGGAGAAGCCGGCAAGGGCTTTGCCGTAGTCGCAAACGAAATCAAAGAACTTGCTAAACAGACAGCTGATGCTACTGGCGAAATTAAGAACAAGATTGAATCTATTCAATCTTCTACCGATGAAACAGTGACAGAAATCACTGAGATCAGCACTGTAATCGATGGCGTCAATGATATCGTTTCCACAATTGCCTCAGCAGTGGAAGAACAGTCGGTCACTGCCAATGATATTTCAGGTAATGTGAACGATGCGGCTAATGGAATCAGTGAAGTAAACGAAAATGTATCCCAGGCGTCTATGGTTGCAGGCGAAATTGCAAGGGACATTGTTGATGTCAGCCAGGTATCAAAAGAGACACAGGCAGGAAGCATTCGTTTACAGGAAAGTGCTAAATATCTTAAGAAAATCGCTGATACTATCAACCAGGAAACAGGCCATTTCGACCTGGGCAACAGTACAAGCAGCCAAACAAGCCGCAGTAACATATCCAGTTCCGGCCCATTACTGCGATGGAGCCCCTCTCTTTCCGTAGGGCTGGAGTCCATTGACAGCCAGCACAAGACACTTGTTGACATGATTAACGAGCTTCACCAAAAAATGAATGGTGAGGCATCCCACACTGCCATCGGCAGTGTCCTTGGCAAACTCATTGACTATACTGATACACATTTCAAAAATGAGGAAAAACTCTTTGCCAAATACGACTATGAACACAAAGACGTACACATGGAAATCCACCGTAAACTGGTGGCTCAACTCGTTGACTTCCAGAAGCAGTACAACACAGGCAAGGCGGATATTTCCCTTGAGCTGATGGAATTTCTCAAGGATTGGCTAGTGGACCATATTAAGAAAACTGATATGAAATATGCGCCATTTTTGAAAAGCAAGGGGGTAGTATAAACGTATTCAGGTGATAGCTGGTAATTTACCATAGCACTGTCCTGTTACTGTTTAGGAGCACCCCATCTCTATGCAGAGATGGGGTGCTCCTGAATAATTACACTATTTCTTTAAACCAAAAATTCCGCTCTTCTTTGACGAGAACGCAGGACTAAAAGTTTTCCTGCGTTTTCCACGTCCATTGGAACGGGAGTGTTTCGCTGTCTCCTGGCGTTGGTGCTCCTGTTTGAAGGATGGGAGCTTGAGATCAGCCTGCTCGCCGGTGAGAGACTCAGAGTAAAGCTGACAGAACAATAAACAGGATTTAAAATAACTCTTCTTTTTTATCCATTTGGGCCAGGAATTATTTTCCTGATGACGAAGAAATTGGGGAAGGTTAGAAAGCAGAATCACCATCTCCTGACGAATGGAACGACGCAGGTTCAACTGAACGCCTAGTTCTTTATCCAGTGCTTCGCGCAGGATTTTTGAAAACCGGAATGCTGCTGCACCTTTTAAACGCTGCCGGATCAGATCAAATTTTGCGTTGGCCCAGGGGATAAGAACCATGGCCAGCAGGAAGTCATTTGCCAACCCTCGTGTTTTCGTTTCCTTTGCCAGTAATGCAGTACGATCAATCACCTGTGCAAGAGATATCAATTGTTCCCGGTAGGGCCTCTCTTTCGGATCTTCTTTTTTGAAAAGCGTATCTTTATACAGCGCGAAAATACCAAAAAACAGTTCAGACTCCAGTGCCAGTGCCAGCCATTCAGATAAAGAACCGCTGTGCAGATCCTTCAAAAATTCATCACGAATACGTGATGGTGGGCAGAGGGTGAGTTTGTCATGGTTGGCACAGATCGCCTGCCAACTCTCAGGTGCAATGGTGAAACCAAGCCTTCCAGCGTGCCTGATTGCCCGCAGCATACGGACAGGGTCTCTCACGATACGTCGTTCAGGCTCTCCCACAAACTGCACGATACCTTTGTCCAGATCGTTAATCCCACCAACATAATCAATAATCGTATTATTTTCGATCTCATAAAACAGTCCGTTTACAGTAAGATCCCGACGCTGAGCATCTTCTGCAAGACTGCCGTAGGTATTGTTGGGGGCGAGCACGGCCTCAGGGCCATCAAGGTCAAATTCACTTAATGAACGGAGGGTGGAAACCTCTATCTCCTTACCATGAAAAAAGACCTGAACCAGGCGGAAACGCCTGCCAATGGTACGACTGTTACGAAAGAGTTTACGGATCTGGCCGGGACGGGCATCGGTGGAGATGTCAAAATCCTTGGGAGCCTTTCCCAGATAGAGATCTCGAACTCCACCACCCACGAGATAACCGGAATACCCGTTGTCCCGCAAAATGCGGAGAACTTTCATGGCGTCCCTGTCAATCATATGATGGCGGATGGGATGATCATCGGTGGTGATGATTCCAGGCTCGTTGGAAATTGTCATAAGCAGGGGGAAAGGCTGTCTCTTTGAATGATCTTATACTATCCTAGGGTGTAACAGATAATGACTTGCTTACCTCTATTTGTCAAGGAACATGGCAGGTAATAGTTTACCAGCACCTGATATCCGCCCCCTAAAATGCAGGTAAATTCACCAGAAATCGCAATTTTTCCATTTATGGCCCGCATATGCTTGACATTTTCCTGTAATTGCGTTTTATTTTATACTTTTTTGATAAATATTTTTCTGGAGGAATTGCAGTGAAGATAAAGGCCCTGAACGGCTTTAAAGATATCGTACCCGGTGAGGTGGAATTGTGGCAGAAAGTAGAAAATACTGCCCGCGATATTTTTTCGCGTTTTAACTTCTCTGAAATCCGGATGCCCATACTGGAAAAGACGGATCTCTTTGCACGCTCCATTGGTGAGGCCACAGATATTGTTGAAAAAGAGATGTACACCTTCGTCGACAAGCAAATTACCATGCGACCAGAGGCCACAGCATCCCTGTTGCGTGCCTATATTCAGCATGGTCTGCATGTCCAGAAACCTGTGCAACGCCTTTTCACCATTGGCCCCATGTTCCGCCACGAACGTCCACAAAAAGGGCGCTTACGCCAGTTTCACCAGATGGATGTTGAAGTACTTGGAACCCCTAACCCCAAAGTTGACGCAGAAATCATGGCAATGGGAGCCATGCTTCTTGAAGAACTTGGAGTGACTGTAAGCCTTGAGATGAACTCCCTTGGCTGTCCGGTTTGCCGTCCCGGATTCCGCGCAACACTGCTTGCCTTTATTGAAGATCGCAAGGAAGCACTGTGTGATGACTGTGCGCGACGCAGTAAAACCAATCCACTGCGGGTGCTTGATTGTAAAAATTCCAAATGCAGGGAACAGGTTGAGGAAGCTCCTTCCATTTTGGAACATCTCTGTGATGACTGTGATGAACATTTTTCTGCTGTTCAAAATGGACTGCAGCAACTTGGTGTAAAATACAGCCTCAACAAATTCATGGTTCGTGGCCTTGATTACTACACCCGAACCACCTTTGAGTTTATCACCGAAAATCTTGGCGCCCAGGCAGCAGTAGGTGCTGGTGGCCGCTATGATGGTCTGGTAGAAAAACTTGGCGGTCCCAAAGTTCCCGGAATCGGATTTGCCCTTGGCATAGAACGCCTGGTGCTTCTCCTGCAGCTGCAGGAAGAGGAGGCAGATAGCAGCATAGTTGATATCTTTGTTGCAGGGCTGGGCGAAAAAGCATCTAAATTTGCCTTTCCTCTGGTTCATACCCTACGCAAAAAAGGGTTACAGATGGCCATGGATCACGAAGGACGCAGCCTGAAAAGCCAGATGAAACAGGCAAATAAAGTAAATTCCAGGTATGTTCTCATCATTGGTGAAAATGAACTGGAGCAAGGCCAGGCTGTGCTCAGAAATATGGAAACTCAGGAACAGCAGGATATTGCGATCAATTCCGACGACAACAACAACAACAAAATGGTATCTTTGCTCTTAGGGCTCACGCAACTGTATGCCAACAATAATAAATAACATTATAATTTTAAAATAATATAACCACGGAATGGAAATGTTTTGCAGTACCTCAGGTTCGTTCGTTTGGGTTCTGACGTAATAGTAGTCCTATACGCCAGAACCCAAACGGACGAAGATGGGGTGCTGCAGAACATTTCCCGAATAAGCTTATGGAATCTATGGGAACTATGCGCAGGACCCACTCCTGCAACGATCTGACTAGTGCCAATATCGGTGAAGAAATTATCCTCATGGGCTGGGTTCTGCGCAGGCGGGATCATGGCGGCGTTATTTTTATCGATCTGCGTGACCGGCATGGCCTGACCCAGATAGTCTTTAACCCTGAAGTAAACCCCGAGGTCCACACCAAGGCACACCAACTTCGCAGTGAATGGGTCATTGCCATTCGAGGCAAGGTTGAAGCCAGACTTGAGGGCATGGCCAATAAAAAATTGGATACTGGTGAAATCGAAGTCTTCATCAATGAGCTCCGTATTCTAAATACTGCAGAAACTCCACCATTTCCGCTCGATGAAGTGAGTGAAGTCTCCGACAATATTCGTCTTCAATATCGCTACATGGATCTCAGACGACCTGAGATGGCCGCAAAACTCATCCAGCGGCACAAAGCTGTGCAATCCATCCGCACCTATCTAAATGACAATGAGTTTCTGGAAGTGGAAACTCCCATGCTCACCCGTTCCACTCCGGAAGGGGCTCGGGATTATCTGGTGCCAAGCCGTGTGAATGCTGGAAGATTCTATGCCCTGCCCCAGTCTCCCCAGCTCTTTAAACAGCTGCTGATGATTGGAGGTATTGATCGCTACTATCAGATAGTAAAATGTTTTCGAGATGAGGATCTGCGTGCCGATCGCCAGCCCGAATTTACCCAGATTGACATGGAGCTTTCCTTCATGGATGAAGAGCAGATCATTGCCATCACCGAAGGCATGATCGCCAAACTTTTCAAAGACACGCTGGGGCTTGATGTGGCCCCACCATTTTCAAGAATCAGCTACGATGAGTCCATGAACAGATTCGGTACAGATCGACCTGATACCCGTTTTGGATTTGAGCTGGTGGATCTCACTGAGATTGCAAAAAACTGCTCTTTTAAAGTGTTTCGTTCCATTGCCGATGGCGATGGCACTGTGCGTGCCATTAATGCCAAGGGCTGTGCCAATTTTTCCCGCAAGGATCTCGATGTTCTCACCGAATATGTTGCTCAGTTTGGTGCCAAAGGACTTGCCTGGGTGAAAATGAAAGCAGACGGAGAGTGGCAGTCACCCATTGCAAAATTCTTCAGTGACGAAGAACGTGCGGCCATGACGGAGGCTCTGGATGCCGTGGAAGGCGATCTGCTCTTCTTTGGTGCTGATAAAGCATCAGTGGTCTTTCCGGTACTTGGTGAACTTCGAATAGAAGTAGCTCGTCGTCTTGATCTGCTGAATAAAAAAGAGTTTAATTTTGTGTGGGTTACAGACTTTCCACTGGTGGAATATGATGAAAACAAAAAAAGATTTCAGGCACTTCATCATCCATTTACTGCTCCTAAAGACGAAGATCTGGACAAACTGGAAAGTGATCCAGCATCTGTTTACAGCCAGGCTTATGATCTGGTACTGAACGGCACTGAAATCGGTGGTGGCTCCATCCGTATCCATCAGCGTGATATCCAGGCTCGGGTACTGGCTGCACTTGATATCAGTGAAGAAGAGGCCAACGACAAGTTTGGTTTTCTTCTCCGCGCTCTGGAACTTGGCGCTCCACCTCATGGTGGCCTGGCCTTTGGTCTTGATCGCCTCCTGATGATCATCACCGGCAGTGACTCCATCCGGGACGTCATCGCCTTTCCAAAAACACAGCGTGCAACCTGCCCTCTCACCGAGGCACCAGCAGGAGTTTCAAGAAAACAGCTCACTGAGCTTTACCTGCGTCCTGACTGGAAAGAAACACAAACTCCCTGATCTTCTTTTGTTATTTTATTTCTCCGGCAGTCATCGTGTTCCCGCGGTGACTGCCTCATGCCCCTCCTTCAACCTTTCTTGACCATTCCAATGCTTGCCAATGACATACTACGAAAAATCCGCTATAGCCTTGATTTGAAAGATAAGGAGATGATCCAGATATTTCACGCTCCGGGTCATGAAATACCAGAAATTCAACTTCATACTTTACTTAGAAAGGAGGATGAAAAAGAATTTGTGCTCTGTTCCCAATCCCTGCTGGCTACCTTTCTTGACGGCCTGATTATTTTCTACCGGGGTTCTATAAAAAACACACCCTCACGCACCGAACCTGTCGCCATCAGCAATAATGATGTATTACGAAAAATCCGCATTGCCCTTGTCTATCAGGATACGGATATGCTGGAAGTGTTCAAACTTGCCGGAACCAAAATATCGAAGTCTGAATTGTCTGCTTTTTTCAGAAGAAAAAGCCACAAACATTACAAAGAATGCGGTGATCAATTTCTTCGTCATTTCCTGCAGGGCCTTTCCCTCTACAAGAAAAGGCCGGTAAAAAAGGAAACGGTTTCCAGAACGGAAACCGTTTGG
>JAOZQU010000383.1 GCA_029932055.1 Desulfocapsa sp. | reverse complement strand
CGGCAGGTGGATTGGTCATACCTGAACAGCCAGTTTCAAGACTTGGGCGATGCGGCAACTACAAGAATTATTCCACGAATGACCGATCTTATGCATGAAATCGTTCCGGAGTATCAGTGCTATAGATAGGGAGGTTTTTTGTTACAAGGTAAAAAGATACCCGCATTAATTTTTTGTGTAATTTTGCTGGTTGAATTATTGGCAATTTTACATAACTCTCCTACTGACTTGCTTACCTTGCTGATGGCAGGTTCTTTCTTCCTGGTCACCGTGTTCAAACCTTTCTGGGGGCTTTGGGCTTTTGTGGCTCTTGTGCCATTTCTGAATGGATGGTTTGTTCTAAGTGATGTTGGAGGAACTTCTTTTCTTTTTACGGCTGTTTACCTTGCTTGGGTGCCGCGGTATTTTTTTGAAAATAAAAGAACTCAAACTGAAACAACAACATCTTTTCTTACCTCTCTTCTGGTCATAATAACGTTTTTGAATGTATGTCTTGCTGCAAGTCGTATTGTCGAATGGCCAATTCCGTCCAGATATTGGCTTGAATGGGCAAGTAGTTTTCCTTTTTTTACCCAGGCAGACCCTTTGTGGCAGATAAATGCAGCCTTGATACTCCTTAAAGGAATAGCTCTATTCTGGATGGTTGAGTTAGAAATAACGGGGCGTAAACGCTGGATAGTTTTCTCTAAAGCTATTTATGTTCAGGCCATTTGTGTCGTAGGATTTGCACTGTTTCAACTTATTACTTTTAAAACACACGGAGTGAACTATATTGGTTTAAATTTGCCATTTGATGATATTCATTCTTATGGGAGTGCTGTTGTTTTTTTGTTTATTTCTCTTACTGTTATTTTCCTGAATTTTCGTAGAAAAAATAATATAAATAATGAAAAAGTTTCTGCTACGAATAAACCACAAATTAAGATAATTTTTATTGGAATATTGGTAGTTATATTCTTTTTTCTTTGTTTATATTCATCGTCCCGAATGACATGGTTAGCAATGGGCGGGTTGCTCTTTATTGTTTTGGCACAAGCGGTGAAGCATAAAATAATAATTTTTTATGCTCTTGTGGCAATACTCGTTATTTATTTTGCAGGTAATCTGTTTGTCCCTCAATTGCTCAAATCGCACAACCATTCCCTGTATAGATTAGGGACGTTTTTGAATGTTAAAAATATTACCGAAGATAGAAATATCAAGGATCGCTATAATCTTTGGAACCGCTCTTTACAGATGGTAGAGGAAAAGCCACTTACCGGCGTGGGGATTGGGAATGTATATCGGAATATTCAGTCCTATAAGGGGCACACGGTTAGATATTGTGATACGGAAAACTCCCACAATTATTATCTGCAAATTGCTGCAGAGCTAGGTATACCTGTCCTGATTCTATTTATATGTATTCTCCTTTCTCTTTATTCTTCACCGGCAAATGTTGCTCAAAGAGGTAAACAAACCCTGAAAGAAGAAATTACTCTACGGCCATTTCGTTATGGCCTTGGAGCGTATTTACTGACTCTGTTCACAGGCCACCCTCTTCTTCTTCTCAACCAGCAATTTTTGTTCTGGCCGGTTGTGGCGATTATTTCTAAAGGCCGTTGGTTACAGGAAGGTAGTCAGGAAAAGTCATTCCCAAAAATGAACATACTTAAAAAAATAGGGTTAATTTGTTTTTTTCTTTATGTGATTGGTTTCAGTATAAATGTATTTAAACAAGAACCTTGGACTATACCTGTAACATATGGTTTCTATTCTGAGGAAAATTGGAGTGGAACAAGTATGCGATGGATTGCCGGGAAGGCAGAGTATTACCTTCCTGCTGAGAGGAAAAAACTGGTTTTAAAAGTTGTGGCGCAATCTTTTAACAGCCAGAGGCCGAAAGGGCTTACCCTCACAGTATCTATCAATAATAAAATAGTTGATCGTGTGCATTTTTTTGACGGGGGGAGTAAAATATTAAATTATTCTCTTTCGTCCATTGATGGTCGGGACATTAAAATTAACTTTGAGGTTGATAGGGTGTTCAGCCCTAAAAAAATCGGCATTAGTCAGGACTCCCGGTTACTAGGAGTTGCAATTGGTGAATTAAACGAACTGTCGGCACTACCAGCGATCCCTGTTTTACTTTTAAAATAGAAATCAAACTCCTGAGTGGGTACTGAAAAGTGGTAAAAAAATAAAATGAGTTTTATTCAATTTGATTCAAAA
>JAOZQU010000382.1 GCA_029932055.1 Desulfocapsa sp. | reverse complement strand
AATAATTGAACCGGATTCGAGAGAGGAAAACAAGGAATTTTTCAAAAAGTAGTTGAAGAAAAAGTGAAGGAGAGCATGGCCTGGAATCCTATTGGAAGAAATACATCCAATGCCGAAACAGAATGATCAATCACCCAGATAGGCTTTGACAATGCTCTCATCCTGACGGAGGGTTTCAGCATCACCTTTGATCACGACTTTACCTGTTTCCAATACATACCCGTGGCTTGCCAGTTGCAGGGCAACCCGGGCATTTTGCTCCACCAGCAGGATTGTCACCCCCTCCTTGTTCAGTCGAAGGATGATCCGCATAATCTCTTTGACCAGGAAAGGGGCAAGACCCATGGATGGCTCATCAAGGAGCAGCAGTCTGGGCTTTGTCATCAGGGCGCGACCCATGGCCAGCATCTGCTGTTCGCCGCCGGACAACATGGCAGAGTCTCTAGTTCTTCGTTCGTGGAGGATAGGAAAGATTTCAAACACATGATTCATGCGTTTTTGGCGTTCTGTGTCATCGCTCAGGGTAAAGGAGCCCAACTCCAGGTTTTCCTGAATGGTCATGCCTTTGAAGATCCTGCGTCCTTCGGGTACATGGATGAGCCCCATTTTCACAATCTCGTGCGGCTGTTTTTTGGTGATGTCTTCACCCATGAAGATAATGCTTCCGGCAGAGGCACGGTTCAGACCGGAGATGGTGCGCAGAGTGGTGCTTTTTCCCGCACCGTTTGCCCCGAGCAGGGTGACGATTTCACCTTCTTGTACAGAGCAGGAAATTTTGCGGAGGGCATGGATTTTACCATAACAGGTCTCCACATCCCGCAGTTCAAGGATTGTATTGTTTTTGCTTACATTTCCGCTCACAAAAATTCCTCCTCATCTTCACTGCCGAGATAGGCTTCAATAACTTTTGGGTTGTTCTGCACCTCAACGGCTGTTCCTTCAGCAATTTTTTTTCCGTAATCTATTACGGTTATTTTTTCAGAGACTTTCATCACCAACCCCATGTCATGTTCTATTAGTAGTATGGTGATACCAAGTTCATTGCGAATGTGGAGGATTAGCTCAATCAGTTCCAGTTTCTCATCATGGTTGAGTCCTGCGGCAGGTTCATCCAAAAGGAGGAGTTTCGGCTTGGTGGCAAGGGCTCTGGCCCATTCCACCCGCCGTTGATCACCGTAAGGCAGGTTGCCTGCGTGCCGGGTTTTTTTTTCAAGCAGGCCGACAAAGGCAAGACATTCTTCGCTGACCCGTCTGATTAACTCCTCTTCTCTGCGTTGCGCCGGGGTTTGGAAGACAGCGCCTAATGCACCGGCTGAGGTGCGGCAGTGCATGCCGGACATGACATTTTCCATCACGGTCATGGACTTAAACAGTCTCAGGTTTTGGAAGGTACGGGCCATACCGGCCTGGGTGATTGTGTGTGGTTTTTTGCGGATGATGGAGTGACCGTTGAAATGGATGCGTCCCGCATCTGGTCGGTAAAAGCCGGTGAGACAGTTAAATACAGAGGTTTTTCCAGCGCCATTGGGGCCGATCAGGCTGGCAATGGTTCCCTGTTCCACAGTGAAGCCGAGTTCCCGGATGACTTCCAAACCGGAAAAACGTAACACTAAATCTTCTACTTCAAGAAGTGCCATCAATCATCCCTCATGTTTTGTTCCGGGGCCAGATGCCCTCAGGTCGGTAGAGCATGATGATGAGCATGACAATGGCAAAGATCAGCATGCGCATGGAGCCGAAACCGCGGAACACCTCTGGAAAAAGGACGAGAGCAAAGGCACCGACAATAACGCCGGGGATTTTTCCCATGCCGCCCAGCACTACACCTAGCAGAATCAGTACGGATTGGGCAAAGGTAAAGGTTTCAGGTGAAATAGCGGTCATTTTGACAGCGAAAAATGAGCCTGCTACGCCGCCGAACATTGCACCGATCACGTAAGCATAGAGCTTCACTCCAACACGGTTGATGCCCATGGCCTCAGCTGCATCTTCATCTTCCCTTACATACTGCCAGGCCCGGCCCAGCCGTGAATGCTGCAAGCGGTAGCTGACAAAGCAGGCAGCGATGGCAAGAAGGAGGAAGACATAATAAAAGTGGATGCCTTGGCTCAGCTCAATGCCGAAAAAAGTGGGACGCTCAATACCGATCAGTCCTGATGCACCGCCGGTGATCTCAAGGTTACGGGCAATGATGCGTACAATCTCGCCAAAACCAA
>JAOZQU010000156.1 GCA_029932055.1 Desulfocapsa sp. | reverse complement strand
AACAAAATCTCAACGTACTGATATTTTGTTACTTTTATAATATATGCCGCCCCGCCGGTTGGGGTGCTGAATAGTTACAAAATCAAAAGATAAAGACAAATCTAACAGCCTGGTGAGTTTTAATGCCTGAAACAGTTCTCGTCATTACCGCGTAAGGCGGGAATGACGAGACATTAAAACTATGGACAAAATCCGTAATATCAGAATTTGGCATCAGCTATAGGCCCTGCAATGGTAACATCGATCCAATGCTGATCCCACCATTCTTTTGGAGTAACAAAAATACCATTTACCAGCATGGAAAAATGCAGATGGTCTCCACCAGCCATGCCACTGGTGCCTGTATTGCCAATAATGTCACCTTTATTGACACTGTCTCCTTGCGCAACATTAATCTGGCTCAGGTGTGAATAGAGACTCACCACACCCTGGCCATGGTCGATCATTACCATATTGCCATAAATTCCCAGGTAGTCACTGAATATAACCTTTCCCGTCCCGGCTGCTTTGATTCCTGCGTGTCGTGTTGATGCGATATCCATCCCCAGATGTACCTGTTTGTCGATGGCTTCACCTTTGTAATAGTAGGTGCGGTGATCTGCAAAACCCGCTTTACTGCTTCCTGCCATGCGTATAAATTTTCCTGACCAGAATCTGTTTTGCTCTGGATTCTTGCAAAGATCATGGATTTTCTGATTATTCATGGTTCGCACTTTGCGGTTGGCATAGAGATATTTTTGCACCAGTTCTCCTTGCATTTCCGGATAATGTTCTTCAAATTCAGGAATCTTTCTGGACAGAAACCCATCACCAACATTGATTCTATCTTTTTTCTGTTTTGCTTTTTTCATCACTGGAGCAAAAGGTTTAACTGTTCGGTTGCCAGCTGCATCTTCAGCGATTATGACGGATTTTGAGATCTCAAGGGCAGTATAGGGAAGAGCAATGTAGGCGATATATTTTGAGTCAGAGCCATCGATGAGGGGAAAACCCGGGTGATAGGTATCATTGATTATCACGCCATGTTTCACATGATCATCAACCCGATAGATAACGATTCCTGCCCCACCTGGTTCAATATACTTTTCGCTGTGAATAATGGAAATTCTTGGTGGTTTTGTATCTATGGTGAAGGTGTGAGAAATTATGCTTGAATTTCCTTTCAGGAGTCCGCGAAAGGAGTAGTCTGTAGCTTCAATCTGGAGAACTGCTTCACCTTCTTTCAAGCCAAGGGCTTTTGCACTCAGTTTTAATTGTATGTCTTCATGAAATGTTCCGGTTGTGCTGTCTTTTCCCTGACGCGGGAACTCTTTTGCAAAAACTTGTTTCTCTTTGCCATTTTGTGTCGCCACAATTTTGATAGAACGAAGACCACTTTTCTTGTCAGTGACAGTAAATGAAACCGGCGTCTTATTACCCATGTATGGTGGAATATCGTGGCTTGTAATATGTGGTTTTTCACCTTCGAAGTAGGTAAGGAATACGTATCCTCCTGCACCAGCAAGAAGTAGTGTGACAATCAGGAAAAATGGAAATGAGGAACGTTTTCTCTTGTATCTTCTGTTTATCTTTGCCATGGTCTTTTTTTATGTTTTTTTAAGTTTATTGCTGTGAAAACGTACGTTAGTACTTAACTTTTAACTCAAAACTTTTAACTGACATTCATGTCATTATTTTACTTACTCCAGTGTATTTCATATTTTTCAATATGGAATTTTTTACTGGGTACAATAGTTAGTCTTTTTCCAATTTCTTCTTCAAGTTCAATGGTTACTGATTCTTCTTCTTTGAGAAGCATATCTGCAACGCGAGGGTGAACAGTGAGAATGATATTCACACCCCGGTGGTTTCTTGCTTTTCTGGAAATTTTACGAAAAATTTCATAACAAATTGTTCGACGGGATTTGAGTACGCCTTCGCCGGCACAATAATGACAGGGTTCACACATCATCTGATTGAGATTTTCACAGTTTCTTTTTCTTGTCATCTGCACAAGGCCAAATTCTGAAAGCTTCAAAATGTTGATTCTGCTCTTGTCTTTTTTAACTGCCTCTTTGAAGGAATTGAAGAGTTCTTCGCGATGCCTGGGATTTTCCATGTCAATAAAATCTATGATAATGATGCCGCCGATGTTCCGCAAGCGCAGCTGATATGCAATTTCTTTAACTGCCTCCATATTGGTTTTAAAAATAGTTTCTTCAAGATCATTTTTGCCTACAAATCTTCCGGTGTTCACATCTATAACAGAAAGTGCTTCGGTGGTTTCAATGATGATATATCCACCGGAACGGAACCAGACTTTTTTCTCAAGCGCACGATTGATTTCAATATCAATACCGTGTGCTTCAAAAAGTGGGGCCTCACCATCATAATAGGAAATTCGATTTTGGAGTTTTGGCGCAAAGGTTTGCACAAAATTGAGCAATTTTTCATAGGTTTTCTTGTCATCCAGGATAAGACTGCGGACTTCTTCGGTAAACAGATCGCGTACAGAACGAAAAGTGATATCAAGATCCTTGTAAATCATTGCAGGAATCGTTGATGTTTGTTTAGAGATATCCTGAATCTCGTCCCAGAGAAGAAGAAGAAATTCCATATCGGCTTCGAGTTCTTCAGCCGTTGCATTTTCCGCCACTGTGCGGACAATAAAGCCCGTACCTGCAGGTCGGAGAGACTCGATACGTTCTTTTAGTGTTTGTCTGATTTTATCATTTTGAATCTTTCTCGAAATTCCAATATGATCAGTTAAAGGCATGAATACAAGATTTCTACAGGGCAAGGTTATGTGACAGGTCAACCTTGCTCCTTTAGTACCTATAGGGTCTTTGCCTACCTGAACAGTAATTTCCTGACCTTCAGACAGCATGCTTTCTATACTCATGTCAGGGGCACGTGTGATATCAAGGTCTGGAATTGAAGAATTAAATTCTAACTTGCCGCAGGGATCAGATCCTTTCATCATTCTTGAATCAAGATCATCATTTGAGACGTACACATCGTCGACATAAAGAAAACCGGTTCTTTCCAATCCGATATCAACAAAGGCCGCCTGCATTCCGGGTAGTACTCTTACCACTCGTCCTCGGTATATATTACCAACCAAACCTTTGCCCTTTGGGCGTTGTATATGAAATTCGGCCAGTTGACCGTTCTCAACCAAAGCTATACGGATTTCATAGCTTGTTGAGTTTATAAGTATTTCGCTGCTCATGGGAGATTGTTTTATATAGGAGCCATGTATGTGTATGGCAAGTAGGCTTGTGATGTATTGATAAACTAATATTTATACAGTAGTTTGCCAAAGTAATCCTATCTTAATCTTAAAATCTTCAAATGACAAACCTGAAATGACAGGAATTTCCGTAATTATCCCAACCTATAACAGGGAACTTTTTCTTGGGCGTGCTTTACATTCTGTGCAGCGCCAAACCCTGGCCTGTGACGAAATAATTGTCATTGATGACGGCTCTGTAGATAATACCCGGAACTTTGTATATGATTTTTCAGCAAAATGCAGACTCCCTGTACGCTATATATATCAGAAAAATCAAGGACCGGCTGCTGCAAGGAACAGAGGGATTAGTGAGGCCCGATTTTCCTACCTGGCCTTCCTTGACTCAGACGATCATTGGCAGAAAAACAAACTGGAATTTCAATACCGAGCACTTAGCACCAGACCGGACATAATGATTGGCCATACTAAAGAGCGTTGGCTGCGTCGTGGAATTCATTTGAATCAAAAAAAAATTCATCAGCCTAGTAATGGTGATATATTTAAACATTGTTTAAAACTTTGTGCTGTGGGGATGTCCACGGTCATGGCGAAAAAGGAACTTTTCGAAGAAATTGGTCTCTTTAAAGAACAAATGCGCTGCTGTGAAGATTATGACCTCTGGATTAGGACAAGTAGTCGTTTTCCATTTTTTTTACTGGATGCTCCTCTCACTGTAAAAGAAGGTGGCCGTGAAGATCAGGTATCATATCAGTATAGAATAGGAATGGACAGGTTACGTATTGGAGCAATTCTTGATCTTTTACAAGAACAGTCCTTATCGAGAGAACAAATAATCTGGACACTTGAAGAATTGCAACGTAAATGTATGGTCTACGGGAAAGGGGCCATGAAACACAGTCGAATTGCAGAAGGGCAGTCCTATGTTGAATTAGCAGAATGGGCTGCCCATACGCTTGACAACAATTTTGTGCTTCCCTTTGCTGTCCCGGAAAATCCCGACTATTACCATAAAACTCTCTGAGAAGTGCTGTAAGGAGTGCTCATGACAGAACCACATTCCTGGAAAGATCCTTCGATTTATGTACATGAAATTCATGTCGAGGAATCTTGTATGGATCTCGCATATACCAGAGAAATACTGGGTCGTGCCAAATTGCCGTATACAGTCATAGCGGACAGGGACGATCCGCAGGGGATCTCAGGAGTCTATCCTGACAATTTGGTCCAGGGGAAACGTCACCTGTTGCTGTGTTTGAATCGAGGTCATTTTTTTAAACCCTGTCCAGGAACTAAAGAGTATCGCTGCTGTGATTATCAGGTCTTAAATATTGGTATGGGCTGCCCCATGGACTGTGTGTATTGTATATTGCAAGCCTATCTAAACAAACCGTGGCTTACTTTTTTTGTGAATACTGAAAATGTGTTTCAGGAAATGGAAACAGCTTTTGCCGCTGAACCTGACCGTTTCTTCCGAATCGGTACAGGTGAATTTACCGATTCCATGGCATTAGACAGATTAACCTGCCTGAGCCCTCAACTTGTCGAATTTATGGCAAAGCAAAAACAGGCAGTACTGGAATTAAAGACCAAAAGTGCAGTAATTTCTAATCTTGAAAATCTTCAGCATAATGGCAGAACAATACTGGCGTGGTCCTTAAATAGCCCTGTGGTTATGCAAAGAGAAGAAATTCGAACAGCCACGTTTGATGAACGATTGAGTGCTGCTGCTCAGTGCGCTGAATGGGGGTATAAGCTGGCCTTTCATTTTGATCCAATCATTGACCATCCCGGCTGGGAAGAGGGATATGAAGAGACAATTACAAAACTCTTTCAAAAAGTTCCGGCTGAAAATATTGTCTGGATTTCTTTAGGAGCGCTTCGATATCTTCCATCTTTAAAAACCATTGGAACCCGTCGATTTCCAGGTTCACGAATTTTTTATCAGGAATTTATTGAAGGTCTTGATAATAAAAAACGCTATTTTCGTCCACGCCGAGTGGCACTCTACAAGCATATCTATGGGCTTTTAAAAAAGTATACTGTTCCATCAACATGCATTTATTTTTGTATGGAAAGTGATGAAATCTGGCAGGAAGTGATGGGCTATGTGCCTGAAGAAAAGGGTGGTATACCTCTCATGCTAGACAGGACAGTGAACAACTGATAATGTTTTTTCAACTTTATTTTTCTCGCCTTATGGAGTGAGACTATGGTATTAAATACCTTCTAAATATGAAAATTTTTCAGATTGTGAACGGTTAATTTAAAAAACTTAATCATCTATATTCAAATACTTGCATAGGAGAAAATATGCTTAATAAAGCAATGTTGATAGGAAACCTTGGTGCTGACCCCGAGATTCGTTACACCCAGGAAGGTACTCCTGTCGCAACGTTTAATATTGCCACAACGGAAAAATGGAAGGGCAAGGATGGTCAACAGCAGGAGCAAACGGAATGGCATCGTATAGTTACCTGGCGCCGCCTCGCAGAAATTTGTGGTGAATATCTTCATAAAGGATCCAAAGTCTACATTGAAGGAAAACTTCAAACTCGTAAATGGCAGGATCAGAATGGTAATGATAAATACACCACTGAAATAGTTGCTCGTGAAATGAAGATGCTGGACTCCAGAGGTGACAGTGGAGGCAGCTCCACTGGTTTTGGCGAACCCCCAATTCCCGAAGCACCCGCTGAAGGAAACTTTGGTGGTGGCGGTACTGGTGATGATGTGCCGTTTTAGCTCGGAACTACTACGAACGTTGAGTTTCTTGCACCAAGAAACACCAAACAAAAAACTCAAGGTTCTGTTTCACAGGGCCTTTTTTTTTATGTCTACTGTTTTTATGTTGTTGATTGCCTGGGCGCCCATTTTTACCTGACAAAGCAAATTGATACCACTTTGTATCCCTTGATTGTTTGTTTTCTCTTCTTAATTTATTAAGACAGTACTAAGTTTTTTATGGGTTCAAGTTCAAGTAGTAGCGTGCTGCCTGAGCACGGAAATCAGCGTTCGCCAGGATATAAGTTGTCAGTACCTCGCGCCTCATCTTCTCATGGCAATGGCTGCAGAGGCAAATCGATAGGATGAGTTTATAGTGACGACGACCAGAATCCTTCACATATCCGACCTGCATTTCGGACCACCATTCCTGCCTGCGGTTGCGGAGATTCTGTTGGAAACCATCCAGTCACTCACCCCTGATGCCCTGGTGGTGAGTGGCGATCTGACACAGCGGGCTAAGCGTCACCAGTTCAAGGAGGCCCGGCAGTTCTTCGATCGCATGGGGACTGTCCCGATGCTCGTGATTCCCGGCAACCACGACGTGCCGCTGTGGCGGATCTTCGAGCGCCTCTTCAAACCCCACGCTCTGTACTGCGAAATCATCACGCCCGATCTCAATCCGGTACTGCGTGTCGGCAACGTCGTGCTGGTTGGTCTCGATTCCACCGCGCCACGGCACAGCATCTCTAACGGCCGGATTTTTCCCCATCAACTCCGCCATTGCAAAGAGACCTTTGCCGCAGTGCCTGAGGACATGACACGCATCGTTGTTGCCCACCATCATTTTGCACCCGGACACGACCGCGTCTTCGATATCCCGATGCCCGGGGCACGACGCGCCATCGACTGCTTTGTCGAGCAAAAGGTCGAGATGATCCTGGGCGGACACCTGCACCGGTCCTATATCGGGAGCTCGCTGGACTTCTTTCCCGGACATCACCGTGACCGCGGGGTCATCATCGTTCAGTGCGGAACCACCACATCCAGCCGCGGCAAAGGACGGGAACGCGACGAGAACACGTTTAACCTGATTGAAGCGGACTCGCAGACCCTCACCGTAACCCATTACCTGTATTTGGAGAAGGCGGGTAAGTTTGTCCCGTTCAGTAAGCATATCTTTCCCCGTCCTGGGCGAACGTTCGATGCCGGAGAGCCCGGTTCCAGATTTTCTTCACCATGAGGACATATCTGACAACAAGAAGAAGCAAGCGGAAGCTGCTTGTCTTCGCGATCGCAACTATTTTTCTGGCGGCGCTGGCCTGGTATGTGAAGAATTATGTCTCACTTGAGGAGCTCGCCGATCAGGAGAGCCGCTTCCGCGCATATATTTCCCTTAATCCATGGCATTCTTTTGCTGTAGGCTTCGGTATTTATATGGGACTGGCGCTGGTTCCGGGAACCGGGGGAAAAGCCATCGTCTATGGATGGTTGTTCGGGTTCTGGCAAGCTGTGACCATTGTCTCGGTCGGTCTTACCCTGGCAGCGATGGCGATTTTCTCCCTCAGTCGTTACCTATTCCGGGAAAGCATTGAGCGTCGATACACCATCTTCCTTTCTGTTATGAACAAGCACCTCGAAAAAGAAGGCGCGTTCTACCTTCTCACGTTGCGAATGGCGCACGCTCCGTTCTCCATCGTCAACCCTGTCAGTGGGGCGAGCCGGGTTCGAACCTGGACCTTTTTCTGGACCACGGCGGTGGGTTTATTACCTGCCAATGCCATTTGGGTTTACGTGGGAATCCACCTGCCCTCGCTGCGCGAACTGGCGGAAAGCGGGCCAGGCTCCTTCATCAACCTGCCGCTCATTGTGGCCCTGGTGGCTTGCGCTATTTTGCCGCTTTTGATTCGCTGGCTTGTTAGCCAATTTGGAATTTCCGCTACCGAGGCTAAAGGCCACGACGCGACCAGACATGAAACACAAAGGAATAGTTATGATCACCGCTCCTGACCCAGCTCTCTTCTGGATCCTCCTCGCGATTTTCACCAGCCTGGTCGTCGGATCAATAAGCCGCTTCATCGCTCTGCGGAATGCAGGGGAGGCGAAACGACGCCAACGTCTTGCCAGCCTGCGAACCTGGTGGATGATTGTCACCCTGGTGATTGCCAGTCTGCTCACCGGGCGGCTCGGGATATGCCTGCTGCTCTCAGTGGCCAGCTGCATCGCCTGGTTCGAGATCACCACCATGTTCAATGCCCGCGCCCAGGATCGACTTGCCATTCGCGCCGGCTACGGACTCATCGTCATCAATTACTTTCTGATCCTC
>JAOZQU010000155.1 GCA_029932055.1 Desulfocapsa sp. | reverse complement strand
TATTTTTTCAAAATGCCTCAACTTGAGAAGAAATGCCTATTCTCGGACAAGCTCCTGAGATGTTCCAAAGTACCCTCGTTTTTGATTTTATCCCCACTTTCCCCCACAATATAATTTTCTCATTAAGGAAAAATTATACTCTTGTTAATTTGTCCTATATTATCAGTATGTTTAGCTGATAGAGGAAGTGTTGCATGTTTTTAGGCTTAATGGGTTGTGTGTCGATATTGCACAACCTGTTGTAGGCTCCGTCTCGTCCTGTCCCATATAGTGTGTAATTGTGTCTAGTAGGTAAGTGCCTTTAGCTTCATGCTATTTTGAATGAAAATCCTTGACAAGGGAAGCATTCCTGATATAAAAGTTATGGAAGTGGTGCAAAGTGGTGTGAAGTGGGATAGGGGTGGCAGAGGATGGGTGGAAGTAAAACTATAAAAAGCAGATTTCGCAGCAAGTCTGAGCATAGTCTGGACTCCAAGGGACGGCTGAATTTTCCAAGCCGTTTTCGTGAGGTTCTCACTCAGTACGGTTCCGGGACTTTGATGGTCACAACCTGGGGTAAACATCTGCGCGCCTATCCTGTCTCTGAATGGGAAACCATTGAAGACAAGCTTCTTGATCAGGGGAGAGAGCAGCCTCGAATGGCAAGCTTTATTCGTCTGGTTCTCTCAGGAGTGACGGAGTGCAACCTCGACAAACAGGGGCGTATCCTTCTTTCTTCTGCACTTCGTTCTGAAACCCGAATTGGAAAAGATGTTGTTCTAACCGGTATGCGGGACTGGGTAGAGATTTGGGATAAAGATTCCTGGCTCCTTGAAATTCAGGCCACCCGAGAGAATTTTGATAGTTTTGATGAGGGTCTGTCCAAGCTGGGAATTCTTTGATGACCAGGCAGGACGATGCCGCAAAAATTCATTGCTCTGTGTTACCTGCTGAAACTCTTGAGTTTCTTGCACCTCATAGCGATGGGGTTTACGTGGATGGAACGTTGGGGCTTGGCGGACACAGTGAGGCAATCCTTAAACAGAGTTCACCCAATGGTCGTGTGATCGGGTTTGACTGGGATGAAGCAGCCATTGAAAAGAGCAGAGAAAGGCTTAAGCCTTTTGGCGACCGACTGACGATTATAAGAAGGAATTTTTCAGAAATTGCCGAAGGCCTGGCTGAACTGGGGATAGATAAGGTTGACGGAATTCTCATAGATATCGGTCTTTCATCTCTGCAGCTTGATATGGGAGCACGGGGGTTCAGCTTTCAGCGGGATGAACCTCTGGATATGAGGATGGACATCAGGCGCGAGATAACAGCGGCATCCATTCTGGCTGATTGCCGCGAGCAGGAACTTGCTGATATCTTTTATTATTATGGTGAGGAAAAACAGGCTCGAAGGATAGCATCCTACGTTGTTAAAGAAAGGATGGTGAATCCTGTTGAAACTTCCGGGCAGCTTGCAACTCTTGTGGCAAGAGCAGTACCAAGAGCGTTTCATCCCAAACGGATTCATGTGGCAACACGCGTTTTTCAGGCATTGCGTATTGCTGTAAATACCGAGCTTGAAAACTTGGCAGCTATTTTGAAAAGTGGCGTTTCATGTCTGGCGCCCGGGGCAAGATTTTGCGTCATATCTTTTCATTCTCTGGAAGACAGGATGGTGAAAAGAAAATTTCGTGAAAATGTAGAACTTAAGGTGCTGACTAAAAAGCCCATTGTTGCAACTCCTGAAGAGCAGGAAAAAAACCGAAGGTCACGAAGTGCCCGTTTACGGGTTGCTGAGAAAATTTGAAAGAAAAGGTGACGAAATGATAATCAATCCATCAGCTCACACAATTGTTCCCCGTAGGAACTCATTTCAAAATCGTGCAATTGGCAGACGCAGGAAGATGTTGACTATTCCCGGTGACAAACGACTCTGGCTTGCCATGTCAAAGGTTCTTGCCTTCTCAGTACTGTTTCTGTCTGTTTCTTTGTTTTGGCTGGGAGGTTCTGCCCAGCGAGTGACTGCACAGATTGAAAAGGAAAAAATTGCCTGTGATGAACTCGTCAACAATAATATTCTGCTACGAGCCCAAAAAGCACAATTGTTTTCACAGGAAGCTGTGGGGGCATTGGCCGGCAGTCAGCTGGCGATACATTTGCCGGCTTCAGGTCAGTATCGTAAATTCTAGAATATTCACCCGGAAAGGTTTTGCTCAATCGATTTAAAAATATAGATATTCCATGGCCAGGAGATCTCGTCTTAAAACAAATAATAACAGAAAACAACGGATATGGTTTTTATTGATCATCCTGCTGTTTATCTCTATTGCAGTGGGTGGGGGGACAGCATACAAGCAACAACTGACAAATCTATTTGATATCTGGCAGGAAACCTTTCCCGCAGAGACACTGCATGCAGAGAGAGTTCGGGGAACAATCTATGATCGAAATTTTAAAGAACTCGCCCAGACTCTGGAACGTGTGTCACTTTTCGCAAGACCCCGGGAAGTAAAAAACCTGCCTGAGACAGCAAGAATGCTCTCGGAAGTGCTTGGTTTGCCAGAGTCTGAAATTATGGCTCGTATGAGGAGGGATGCCCATCTTGTCTGGCTTCGTCGTGATATCGGTCAGGAAGATGAAGATGCTGTCACGAAACTTAATTTGCCGGGAATCCATTTTCATCGGGAAGTAGCCAGAAGCTATCCCAGGCAGGAATATGCTTCCCATCTGATCGGTTATTCTGAAAGCGATCTGGGGCTGGCCGGTGTTGAGCATTATTATAACCGACTGCTCAATCAGGATCGTGTGCGACAGGAAGATATTCCGGCCATTGATTTGAAAGGGCTGGAACAGACAAGTACCAACGGGCATGACCTGGTTCTGACCCTTGATATGAAGATCCAGGCCATTCTTGAGAAGTATGTGGCAGGGCTTGGCGAGAAGATGGGTAATGGTCGCATTGCATCCCTGCTGATCGAAACAGGGGAAGGAAAAATTATTGCCGGAGCGGGCTACCCTTCCTTCAATCCCAATAATGTCTGGCAGCATGAAAGTGAAATTCTGGATAACCTTTTTTTTACTCCAATGGTTGTTCCGGAAGAAATACGAAAATTTTTTCGGGATGCTGCACTCCTTCAAGGCGGATGGGAAACGGGAACTCAGGTATATCCCTGGAGCCTGGTTTCAGAGAAGATTAATTTTTCAACACAGCTTCGACTCTGGGAAAGGTTGCATTTAACCACAGATATACAAGTGGATTTTTCCGGAGATAGAAAACACAGTACCACGCTACCACAGTTTGTAGGTTGTCGTCCTCCTTTGGATCTGGGGACGGTTCCCAACACAGCAACACCTTTGAAGGTGTTGCTGGGAATGACCCATCTCATAAATGGCGGGAAAAAAATCCAACCCCATATTCTTGACCGGATTATGGAACGACTTGATCAAAAAGAATATTATTATGATTTCTTTCATGGGGAATCAACGGGACGAAATGTGTTTCCATCTCTCGTGTCCCGTGAGCTTCGATTATTGCTACGTTCTCAGGGAAAATCTGGGGTTTTAGGATCCACAGTGTTATCCGGTGAGACTGTTTCCCTGACGACAAATCCTGCAGGCACGGCTCAAGATCGCTACGTGCGTGACAGGATGTCTTTGATTGTTATACCTGCAGAGAATCCGGAGATGATCCTGCTTATTGTTGCAAGAGATGAAGAGGTCAAAGCGGAAACATTCACCTGTGAAGGTGCGGAATTTCTGGATAAAAAAATCGACACCATTCTTCCTTCAATGGTGGCTCTGCAGCAGGTCAGTCTGAATCTGGCTGATATGGTTGAAGTTGAAGAAACTGGTGAACATAATTTCAAGGGTAGTCAAGCGGAGACACAGAGTAAGTCGGATAGCCTTGCAAGAATGCTTGATAAACAGGTTGAATTTATGCCGGATTTAGCAGGTTTCAGTTTGCGGAAGGGCTTACGCCTTCTGCAGCGGGCGGATGTGCATGTTACAGTCAGGGGAACCGGTCGAATTGTTTCTCAGACTCCCAAGGCTGGTAAAGTATTAAAAAAAGGTGAGCACTGTGTGTTGACCTTGAAAATTGATCCTGCTCCCAAAGACGCAGTGCAGGTGCAAAGCCTGCAGACAAAAGGGGTATTATTGAAATGATTCTTCGGTCTTTTTTTGTTTTTGTTCTTTATGGCCGAAACAGGATGCAAAATGTCTAAGCAGAAGCGCAGTCACAGCAGTGGCGACTGGATTTGCACAGCCCCTGGTACTGTTGTGTCTTCCTCGGAAGGTATAGATCTCGCGACTCTTGTTGAATCACTCGATCTTTCTGTTCTTTCAGGTACTCCTGCCGACTGCCTTATTCAGCAAATCACTGTCGATTCCCGTAATGTGAATTCTGATTCCCTCTTTATTGCCCTTGCAGGGAGCATGAGGGATGGCCATGATTTTATAGATCAGGCAGTCAATTCTCATTGTTCCGCTCTGCTTGTTGAAAACGGTCGCCGACTACCGGATATTTTAGCAGACAGTGGTATTTGTGTTCTGCAGGCAACTGATACGAGAAAAGTTTTAGGAGTACTTGCTGAAACGATTTTTGCATTTCCTGCTCAAGACATGACTATGCTTGCGGTGACTGGTACCAATGGCAAAACCACTGTTACTTACCTGCTTGAATCGATTTTGCGACAGGCCGGAAAGCAGCCTGGAGTATTGGGAACCATCAATTATCGCTATTACACTTCCCAGGGAGATGTGAAACAGTTTGTCTCGCCCTTTACCACTCCGGAACCTTTGCTTCTTCAGGAAACCTTGAGAAGAATGGCTGATAGCGGCGTGGACACCGTGATCATGGAGGTCTCCTCCCATGGCCTGGAGCAGAACCGCATCGGCAATCTTTTGTTTGATGTGGCAGCGTTCACTAATCTTTCCCGTGATCATCTGGATTATCATCCGGATATGGACGCTTATTTCGCTGCCAAGGCACTTCTTTTTACTACGCATTTGAAGGATGACGGAAAAGCTGTCATCAGCCATGGGAATGACACTTCTTTTTCGTGGAGTGAACGCTTACAGCAGATATGTGTTGAAAGCAATCATTCGGTTCTGAATTGTGGGAATCGGCCTGATTGTGATATACGGTTGCAAGAGGTAAGAGGGAATCTTCAGCAGACTGAGATCCGCTTGCAGACACCGGAAGGAATCAGTTTGTTTTCTTCCCCTTTGGTCGGTGATTTTAATGTGGCAAATCTGCAGACAAGTTTTGCCATGGCACTTGCCCTGGGCCTGCCTTCTTCTACAATATGTACAGCTTTGGCTAAGGCAACCGGGGCACCCGGACGAATGCAGAGAATTGGCGTTTGCGCAGGTGAACAGAATTTCCGACCCACTGTTTTTGTTGACTACGCTCACACTCCTGATGCTCTGGAGCAGGTGCTGAAAACGGTTAAAGTATTGCCTCATACTGTTTTGTTCTGTGTTTTTGGCTGTGGTGGAGACAGGGATAGTGGCAAGAGGCCAGTGATGGGTGAGATCGCCGGCAGATATGCAGATGTTGCCATCATCACAGATGATAATCCACGCAGCGAAGATTCTTCGGCTATTCTTGCTTCCGTATCCAAGGGGCTTAAGGAAACTGACCTTGTTCAGCAGGACTACGCATGGCTCACCAAAAGAAAAGCTGATGGGAGAGGGTTTGTTTTAATTCCCGATCGCCATCAGGCTATTCATTCTGCCATTGCAGCAGCTGGCGCTGGAGACATTGTCCTTCTTGCAGGCAAAGGTCACGAAGATTATCAGCTGACACGCAATGGAAAAAAGTTTTTTGACGACAGTCTTGAAGCAGCAGAAGCCTTGAGTCGGTGGACGCTGGAATCCCTGGTGCAAGCGACCAGGGGAGAGCTTATTGGCGGCTCTGAGTTTGATAAACCGTTTGCGGCAATCAACACGGACTCCAGAACAATTCAAGAGGATGATATTTTTCTGGCGCTGAAAGGTGAGCGTTTTGACGCACATGATTATGTAAAGCAGGTGATCGATGCAGGGGCTGGCTGTCTGATTCTGGAGCGCATACCTGAGCCGGCCCTTTCCGTTCCAGTGGTGCTTGTAGAAAATAGTGAAACAGCCTTGGGTGATCTTGCTTCCTACAGACGATCCTGTATGAAGCAGATGAGCAAGCCAAAAGTTGCCGCTGTCACAGGAAGCAGCGGTAAGACAACAGTTAAGGAAATGTGCGCTGCAATTTTTTCTCAAGAGTGGCCGGAACGTATTGATGCTGCACCTGAAAGGGTGTTGAAAACAGAAGGGAATTTTAACAATCTCATCGGACTTCCCCTGTCTTTGCTCCCTGTTTCAGCAAAACATACGGCTGTGATTCTTGAAATGGGAATGAATCGGCCCGGTGAGATCGCAAGGCTTACCGAGATTGCAGATCCGGATATTGCCTGTATCCTGAACGTTCATGGAGCACATTTGCAAGGGCTTGGAAATATTGAAGGTGTTGCAAAAGCAAAGGGGGAGTTGTTTCAGGGTTGCGGCAAAGACACTGTTTTGGTAGTAAACAGTGATGATTCCAGAGTGGTTGATCTTGCGAGACAATGTGAGCAGAAGAAAATATTTTTTGGTCTCTCCAGGGAAAATTCCGTTGTACCTGATGTTTCTGCTACTCCCCTGAAAACAGGGAGCAGGGAAGAAGTTATCTTTACCCTTCATGTGAAAGGGCAAGAGGCTCAGGTTGTTCTTCAGGTGCCGGGTGCTCATAATATTTCCAATGCTCTGGCGGCTGCAGCCATTGCCCATGGTGCGGATATTGATATTGCGCTGATAGCCAGAGGACTTTCCGCTTTTGTACCCACTGATCGCCGTATGCAGATCCTTGATGGCCCTGGCGGAAGTCGCATCATCAATGACACCTACAACGCCAATCCTGAATCCATGAAGGCGGGGATTTCTACTCTTTGTGAGTTGGGAAGCGGGACTCATATTGCAGTTCTTGGTGATATGCTGGAGTTAGGCCCTGATAGTGAGCTTTTACATAAAGAAATCGGCGCTCATGTTGCAGATTCCGGAGTTGATTTTCTCTGTCTGGTGGGTGACTTTGCAACATCGACCGCCTCGGGTGCTACTGAGCAGGGTCTGGATCAGGCATGTGTCCGGGTTTTTGATAAAAAGGATGGATGTCTCAGTTGGCTTCGCGAGTTAGTTGCTGCCGGAAATATTTATGCTGGATCATATATTCTTGTAAAAGGATCCCGCGGCATGCGTCTGGAAGATCTTGTTGAACAACTTATCGGGAAACAATAAAAATGCTATACCACCTTCTTTATCCATTACATAACAGCATCAGTGCTTTTAATGTTTTCCGTTATATCACGGTGCGTTCAATTGGCGGTGCTGTCACGGCGTTTCTTATTATGCTGCTTTTAGGGCCCTGGTTTATCAGACAGCTGAAACAGCATCAGATCGGACAGGTGGTGCGTGAGGATGGGCCGGAAACGCACCTTGCCAAGCAGGGGGTGCCAACCATGGGTGGTGTTTTAATCATTCTGGCGATTACTGCATCAACCTTGCTGTGGGCTAGGTTGACTAATCCGCTGGTCTGGCTTCTGCTTTTTGTAATACTCTTTTTTGGCTTAATTGGTGGTATTGACGATTTTCAAAAGATCAGCAAGAAGTCCAGTGCCGGGCTCAGTGCAAAGGGCAAGCTTTTTCTCCAAGTGTTTGGTGCTTCTGTGGTTGGCCTGTTTGTGCTTCTTCATCCCGGGTATGATGGACAACTAAGTGTTCCTTTTTTGAAAAATATTCAGCCGGATCTTTCCTGGTTTTATGTGGTTTTTGCCATTTTTGTTATTGTTGGCTGCTCCAATGCAGTAAATCTGACTGATGGTCTTGATGGCCTGGCAGCAGGCCCCACAGTCATTACCGCATCCGTATATCTGGTTTTTTCCTATCTCGCAGGGCATGTGATTTTGGCGGATTATCTTCAGATTCCATATGTTCAGGGCGCGGGTGAGCTTGCTGTTTTTTGCGGAGCCATGGTGGGAGCTTGTCTGGGCTTCCTGTGGTTTAACGCCTATCCTGCTCAGATGTTCATGGGTGATGTGGGCTCTCTTGCACTTGGTGGAGCCCTTGGCGGAGTTGCTATTATCATTAAGCAGGAAATGCTGTTGGCTATCGTGGGTGGAATATTTGTCATGGAGGTTATTTCTGTAATTCTTCAGGTAGGATATTTTAAAATCAGTCATGGTAAACGGATTTTTTTAATGGCTCCTTTTCATCATCATTTTGAAAAGAAAGGCTGGCATGAGCC
>JAOZQU010000381.1 GCA_029932055.1 Desulfocapsa sp. | reverse complement strand
TGACTCCACTTACGCAAAAGATAACTTTTGCTTTGAACGCATAGTTCCATACAAAAGGCTAAAAAAATAATTGACATCATGACGCATAAAGTTGTACTCTTATGACAAATGGGAAAATCTTCAAAACCGGAACAAATTCGTCGTATCAATGCGGCTATCGGACTTATACGCAAATATGGCAATCAAGCCAGGGTAGCGAAAGTACTTGCAGCAGAATATGGCATTTCTATTCGCCAAGCTTATCGCTATATAAACGAAGCGGGGGCTGTCGATGGGGAAATCCCTGTACCAGATCAGAAAGTGGCTTTCACAGTCAAGTTATCTCAAGATTTAGTTGTAACACTAAGACAATACGCCGGTCAAAGAGGCCAAACACTGAGCGATGCAGTTTCTCAAGCTCTAGAATCGTTTCTCTTCCCAAAACGAGAACGTGGAAAAAAGGAAAACCGAGAAACATAATTTACAACTTGAATTCAGTTATGATCGCTTGTCTGAGCACAAGCTCTTGCAGGCTTATGGTATTTTAGTGCCGGAAAAGGTGAAGGCACTTAACAGACGACAAGGGAAATTTAAGAAAGGTGATAGAGGTAACCCCATCAAGGATGAAAACAGCAGCGATATACTCTCGAGTTTCGTCCGACCGACAAAAAGAACAGCGAACAATAGCTAGTCAGACCGCGGCGCTTACCGAATATGCACAGAATGCAGGCTATTTAGTTCCGGAAGAATGGATATTTCAAGATGAGGGTTACAGTGGTGCCCTTCTTGTACGTCCAGGCCTTGAGCGACTTCGTGATCTGGCCGTAGAAGGCCAGCTTGAGGTGGTCTTGATCTATGCTCCTGATCGTTTGAGTCGTAAATATGCCTATCAGGTTTTACTGTTAGAGGAATTTACAAAGCATGGAGTAGATGTTGAATTTATCAAATCACCGCAAGCGACTACTCCTGAAGATCAGCTTCTCCTGCAATTCCAGGGAATGATAGCAGAATACGAAAGAGCCCAGATTGCTGAACGAACTCGTCGAGGGAAAATCCATCGGGCTAAAAATGGTTCAGTCAATGTTTTGTCAGGAGCGCCATTCGGCTATCGATATATTAAAAGGACGGAAACGTCTGATGCATATTACGAGGTGATTGATAGAGAAGCTGAGGTTGTCCGCAACGTATACAATTACTATACTAAGGAGCAATTGAGTATCGCTGCAATTGTTCGTAAACTCAACGGTCATGGCATACCCACCCGTAAAGGTATATCTCCCTGGGAGCGGAGTACAATTTGGGGCATGCTGCGTAACCCTGCTTACAAGGGTACAGCATGCTTTGGAAAAACGGAGCGCAAGGAAAGGGAAAAAATAACTCGTCCTTTGCGCCAAAAAGGTGGCTTTTCTCCTCGCTGTAGCGCTAATCGTGAGCGTCCGCGAGAAGAATGGATTGAGATCCCCGTTCCAGCTTTAGTGGAGAAATCTACCTTCGATCTTGCCCAAGTGCAGTTAGAGGCAAATAAGAAATTCTCACGTCGAAGAACCATTGAACCAACATTACTCCAAGGGATGCTGGTTTGCAATACATGTGGCTATGCCTTATATCGTACCTCAACAAAGACCTCTAAAAGAAAACTTTATTATTATCGTTGTATAGGTTCCGATAACTATCGCTTTTCGACTGGTCGAGTGTGCGACAGTAAACCAATTCGTCAGGATTACCTGGATAGTTTAGTTTGGGATCAGGTTATTGCCTTATTTGAGAACCCGGATCTCATTCAAAAAGAGATTAATCGTCGGCTGATCAAAATTCAGAATTCAGATCCAACTAAACGGCGGAAAGAGTGTGTCGCAAAAGAAATATCACGACAGAAAAAAAGTATAGAGAAACTTCTTGATGCTTATCAAGAGGATTTGTTGCAATTAGACGAATTGCGAAAGCGCATGCCATCACTCAGAAAAAGAGAAGAGGCTTTGAAATCAGAGTTGAGCTCTTTGGAGGCAGGTGACGTTGATCAGCATGATCTTTTGCAGTTAGTTAAAAGCATGGAAGGATTTTTGGGCCGCTTACGAAATACAGCCAAGGAGTTAGATGTCATAGAGCGTCAAAAGATACTACGCCTTGTCGTCAAAGAAATCTTGGTGGATAAAGATACAATCAGGATCAAGCACTCAATCCCAATGACCAGTCCCAATCGACCGGATTGTTCAAAAGTAGGGCAGAATGTGCCATGTTACCCTTTGCGTAAGTGGAGTCCTTTC
>JAOZQU010000154.1 GCA_029932055.1 Desulfocapsa sp. | reverse complement strand
AATAATCAATTGTTAACGACTAATGACTAACGCTTAGCTTGACGGCTATGCCCCCTTGTGGGTGTTAAAATATGTAAACAGAACAGCTCCCACTGTTCAAGGAAATTGTCTTTATGCTCACCCCTTTACTCGTTAGTATTATTTTTCTGCTGGCCGGTTTTATCCAGGGAATGACAGGGTTTGGTTCTGCACTGGTAGCCATCCCCCTGCTCAGCCTCGTGATTGACATCAAAGATGCGGTCCCGCTATGCATTTTAAACAGTCTGGTAATCACCACCTACCTGTCTCTGAAAATGCGTAAACACCTTGATTCAAAAAAAATTGTTCCTCTCTGTGTGGCAGCTGTTCCTGGAATCATTATCGGCTCAACCGTTCTCAAGCAAGTGAGTTCAACCATCATTCGGATATGCCTTGGGAGTCTGCTGATCTGCTATTCACTTTACAGCCTGCTCAGCAGGCCAAAACCGAGAAAAATGCACTGCTTCTGGTCCTATATTGCCGGATTCTCATCAGGAGCTATTGGAGCAGCATTCAGTGCCGGAGGGCCTCCAACCATCATTTACACCACTCTCAACGACTGGCAGAAAGATACAATCAAAGCGACTCTTAGCGGATTTTTCCTCTTCAACTCATACCTGATAGCCACAGTCCATGCAATCAATGGCCTGACAACAGTGGAAATTTTTTCCTATTTTATGATTTCCGCACCCTTTGTTTTACTCGGCACTGTCCTTGGAACAATCTCTTATGGAAAAATCCCACCTGAACGTTATTTACAGATCATATTTGCCTTTCTTATTATAATGGGTATCATGATGATAATCACGTAAAGTAAGTATTCCCAGGCACCACACCTTCATTCGATTACTGCCGCCCGTATAGAAAACAGCTATTACGGACGGCAGTAATCGAATGAATCTGCGGCACCTGAAAACACTTACTTATTTTAAGGGGTATTTAACTGGACAACAAAATACAAATTTATAGATAATCAGCAAATTTAATACATAGGATGAGGATATTATGAACGGAGCTGAACTTCTGGTTCAATGTTTGGAAAATGAAGGTGTCAAAATCATCTTTGGTATTCCCGGCGAGGAAAACCTTGCCTTCCTCGAAGCATTACGTAACTCCAAAATTCGCTTAATCCTGACCCGTCATGAACAAGCAGCAGGATTTATGGCCGCCACTTACGGACGCCTTACGGGTAAGCCTGGCGTTTGCCTTTCAACGCTCGGCCCTGGTGCCACTAATTTTGTAACAGCAGTTTCTTATTGTTTACTTGGTGGTATGCCAGTGGTCTTTATCACCGGCCAGAAACCCATCAAAAAAAGTAAACAGGGACGTTTTCAGATTCTCGATGTGGTTCGCATGATGGAGCCTCTGACAAAATTCACAAAACAAATCGTCAATTCAGGGACAATTCCTGCTACGATTCGTGATATATTCCGGATCGCAGTCCATGGTAAATCAGGACCAGTCCACATTGAACTTCCAGAAGACATCGCTGCTGAAAAAATTGACAGCAAGCCTTTTGAGTCGCACAGCCTTCACTATCCTGTAGCCAATCCGGAAGCTATTGCCCAGGCGGTAGAATTAATAAAACAGGCCCAATATCCTCTGATCTTATTTGGGGCAGCAGCCAATAGATATCACATCTGCCCGGTAGCTCGAGAACTTATTAAGACCACTGGTCTATACTTCTTTACCACCCAGATGGGAAAAGGAGTGGTTGACGAACACTCTCCCCGCTGCCTTGGCACCGCAGCACTGTCTGATCACGACTACCTTCACTGTGCCATAGATCGTGCTGATGTCATTATTAACGTTGGCTACGATGTTGTCGAAAAACCACCGTTTTTCATGAACCAGGGTGCTATGAAAGTCATTCACATCAATTTTGCTCCAGCTGACATTGATGAGGTTTACTTTCCGCAACATGAGGTTCTGGGAGACATTGGCCATACTCTCCTTGCACTCAAAGAGGCCTTGTCCGACATGGATCATCAAGATAATGATTTTTTTCATCGCGTCCACACAGAGCTCAGTACTCACGTCTTCCAGGATCAAGGGCACGATTGTTTTCCCAACACTCCACAGCGTATTGTAAGTGATGTAAGAAAAACCGTGGCTGACAGTTCCATTGTCTCTTTAGATAATGGTATGTACAAAATATGGTTTGCCCGTAATTTCAAAGCAACCCACTCCCATTCCCTGCTCCTTGACAATGCTTTGGCCACTATGGGAGCAGGTTTACCGGTAGCCATTGGTGCCAAACTCGTCCATCCTGAAAAACAGGTCATAGCAGTATGTGGAGATGGCGGATTTATGATGAACTCCCAGGAGCTCGAAACCGCTGTCCGCCTTGACCTGCACCTTGTTATCATTATCCTGCGAGATAATGGTTACGGGATGATTAAATGGAAACAGAGAGGAATGGATTTTCCTGATTTCGGTCTGGATTTTGGTAACCCTGATTTCATACAGTATGCTGAAAGCTATGGAGCAAAAGGATACAGAATCACCGAAAATGGAACTTTCACCAGCCTGTTATCCAGTTGTCTCAACGCACCTGGAGTTCACCTCATTGAAGTACCGGTGGACTACTCGGAGAATGAAAAAGTATTCCTCAAAGAACTACAGAACAAAACATGCCTTCTTTGATGGAATCAGGAACACTATGAACGAACGGTTATCCAATTGTCGTTTTCTGCCGATTATCATCTGGCTCCTGGCTGTTGCCTTGTCGCTTACCTGGAACATTGTTGACAATATCCGTGAACAAAACAATACGGCCCAAGAAACAGCCAGAGCGTTTTTTGAGCAAATCATGGCATCCCGCAGCTGGAACCTCATGCATAGCGGAGTCTATGTCTACACCACGGCAAACAGCCCTCTAAACGAATTTCTCCCCAAAGATAAACGGTTCATTCGTGATGAAAACGGACGGAAACTTTCTCTGATTAACCCTGCCTACATGACCAGGCAAATGGCAGACATAAGCCGAGAGAAAGGACTGGTTCGCTTTCATATCACAAGTCTCACTCCTCTACGTCCAGAAAACAAACCCTACCTCTGGGAAGTTAACTGGCTGGAATCATTTATGCTCGGCAGTACAGAAAAGAGTGGCTTTGCCGAGGAAAATGGAAAGAAAATCTTTCGTTACATGGCTCCACTCACCTACAGCACATCATGCAGTCCCTGCCATACTGCAGAGAAGCAGCTAGACGGGAATGTTCGAGGTGCAATTTCCATTAGTCTTCCCATACCCTTTCACAAATCACCCTGGCCGCTGATTCTCAGCCATCTCTTCGTTGCCCTTATAGGTATTATCGGCATTTTCTTTTTTAGCGGATGTCTGACTCAAAGTAGAAAAAACATTCTTAAAACCAACAGACAGCTGGAACAGGAAATTGAAGAGCGAAAACAGACGGAAAATGAACTCATTAGCATCCAGAAAAATCTGGGCCAAATTGTTGACAATCGCACCGCCGAGCTTAGCAGGATAAACGATACTCTTGACAACCGGATACAAGAACAGCAGAGGATTGAGGCATCTCTGGTATCCATCACACATGAATTTATTCAAATTTTTGATAGTGCGCCGGATGGTATGCATGTAATAGACCGAAACTTTAACGTAATCCGGATTAATCGTGCGTTTCGCAAATTGACGGGAATGAAGACTGAAGAAATCCTGGAAAAAAAATGCTACGAAATTTTTTCCTGCACACTCTGTCACACCGACCAATGTCCCCTTCCCAGGATACTGGGGGGAGCCAAAAGAGTTGAGGTTGAAGCCAGTAAAACTCGTGCTGATGGGAAAATAATCCCCTGTATAATTACAGCAACACCATTCCGGGAACATGACGGAAGGCTCACTGGAATCATTGAAGTAACAAGGGACATCAGTAACTGGAAAAAAATCGAACATTCTCTTTCAACCACGGCTGCACACTTGCGTGCCAGAAATGTTGAACTCGAAGATTTCGCCCATGTCATCTCCCATGACCTGCAGGAACCCTTGATACTCATCAAGGCATTCAGTGAAAGGATTCGGACGAAATGCGCAAAAGATCTTTCCGAAAAAGGGCACACCTACCTGCAACGAATAGAAAGCTCAACAAAACGCATGAAAAATCTCATTGATGGTTTACTTCTCTATTCCAGGGTCAGTAGCAAAGCCAAGCCTTTTGAACCTGTGGATTTACAATCTGTTATTCATTCAGTCCTTGATGATTTAGCCATCAAAATTGAGAAATACCAGGCAAGCATTAATATTGATCAAACCTTACCTACCATTGAGGCTGACCCCTTGCAGATACGACAACTGTTCCAAAACATTATTGGTAACAGCCTGAAATATCATCATCCTGATCGCAGCCCGATAATTACGATTACGCGTATTGTATTGCCCGAACAATCTGACAAGCAGAATTATACCCGTTTTAGCATAGAGGACAATGGGATCGGATTTAAGAAGGAATACCAAAATGTTATCTTCGACATTTTTCAGCGCCTCCAGACCAGACAGCAGTCTCAGGGTACTGGCATCGGTCTTTCGATATGCAAAAAAATCATTGCTCGCCATCAGGGAACCATCACAGCAGAAGGCAGACCCGACCAAGGTGCAAAATTCACCATCACCCTGCCTTTAAGGCAAAAAAAACCACACGAGACAAAAATTGACAGCAACAACTCTGTTGATACTGTCATGAGCCGTCGATAAAAAACGTTCCTCCCTTAAAAATGGGTATTTATACCTATTGACCGCTCCCCTTTGGCCGTGTATTTTTAAAAATTATTAAGATATAATAAATTTGTCTTGTTTCCAGGTCAGGTACAGGGAATCCAACCTTTATTTATCACAGGCTAATCAATGTGCCCTCAAAAAGAACGTCGACAATTCAAACGGTTTCGTCCAAAAGATGGAACAATGGCAGTCAATACCCACGCACTGGGCCCTGTTATAGACATCAGTATGGGCGGCTTAGCTTTTCGGTATACTGTTGACGATGCCTCTCAACCAATATCAGATTACCTTGGAATATTCCTCAGCTCAGACGACATTCTTATAGACAGGCTATTAACAAAACTCATCAGCGACGAATTCATTTCACACAGCTCATCTTTTTTAACAACATCTACTAGAAAACGTTCGGTTCAATTTCTCAACATCACCGACACACAACGCAAAAGTCTGGAAAACTTTATCGCTAAAAAGACACAGAAAAATCTTCTCTCCTGACAATTTATGTCTGATTGACAAGGCTGGTCGTACTCGATAGATTGACTCATGCCTATTTTTCAACTCACCAACGCTCCTATTTTTCCTGATCCAGCACTTGCGGAAGATAACGGCCTTCTTGCCGTTGGAGGGGATCTGTCTGTAGAAAGATTGCTGGTAGCATACTCTCAAGGTATTTTTCCGTGGTTTTCAGAAGGTGAGCCACCACTCTGGTGGTTTACAAATCCAAGGCTGGTCATTTTTCCCACTGAATTCAAAATCTCAAAACGTTTTGCCAGAACCCTGCGAAACACCGCTTTTCGTATTAGTTTTGACTCAGACTTTTATCGGGTTATCAGTTCATGTGCCGAGACTAGAACTAAAAAAGGGGAAGGAACCTGGATCAGCCCAGACATGCAGGAAGCCTATTATCAACTCCACCTGGCGGGCTATGCCCACTCAGTGGAATGCTGGCTGGGTGACGAACTGGCCGGTGGCCTGTACGGTGTGAAAATTGGCGATGTTTTCTTTGGAGAATCCATGTTTACCAAGATCAGTAACGGATCAAAAGCAGCGCTCGTGGCACTGGTAAAACATTTGCACCAGCAGGGGGTGGCACTGATCGACTGCCAGATGACAACGAAACATCTGCAATCATTCGGAGCCGTAGAAATTACGGGTGAAAAATTCAGAAAACTGCTAAAAAACCACATACGTCCCGAAGACATTACAAACTCACAAACTCCCTGCTGAATAGATTCGTCCAACAGAGAGTTTTCGTGTTACTTACTTTTGTCTTTTCCTCAGGACTTACTACTTAGCCACCCCTGTCATTGCAGGTATAAACATAGTCCATGGGAATTTGCTATTAAATGTAGCGGTGACCGTACAATTGGCTGTGATTGCAACAGTTATTTCAGTGCGGGTAGTCACACTATGATCAGAATTGGTATAATTAATTCCACAGCCAGTTATGGTTGCAACATGATATTCGTCATCTGCATTAAAGGTAAAAGCCGTTGTTGCTCCCGGCACCACTGTCTGTGGCGACGGAGTTAAGGCATCAAGAGTTCCGTTGGATTCGGCAATAGCGGTTACGGTATATATAACCCACTCGTAGCAGCCCATATCAACTATTGCTATTTCATCCTCGTCACCGTCCCAAATACGCGGGTTAGCATCTAGATCAAGTGCAGTCAGATAAGGAGCGGTATTATCACCAGAGTCAACGCAAGGAGAAGCTTTTTGTAAATGAATATCCCAATCATCAGGCCCCCCGGAGCTATCAACAAACAGTGGATCAACAGCAATGTTGTTACCACCATCCGCCAGTAAAGAGTTGGCTACGCCATCTTCAATATCCGAGTAACTGATTGAACCTGTACCTGTGTTTCTATACAGTCCACGCGTACCGTTATCCCAGAAAATTGAATTTACAACTGTTATATTCTGAACACGGTTATAAATGGCACCACCATATGCCTGAGAGCCATTTGTCCGGTTCCCGACAAAGGTACAATTGGTAATAGTGGTAAATTTAGGTGACTCCGATGAAGGATCATAAATAGTGATAGCTCCACCAGCACCATCACTGCTATTCCCTGCACTGTTGTCTATAAAAAGACAGCTACTGATATTAGCATTTGTGTCCCAGAGAGACATTGCACCTCCCCAGTAATGTGCTTCGAATCCGGAAAAAGTTGAAGTTTCCAGGGTCAACGTTCCGGCTCCGTAACCGCTGTCAAGGGCTGTGCCTGTGTAAAAACCAATATCACCATAGTTTGGAGCCCTGAATTCAGTTTTGCTTATGACGGGTGAGCACGAATAAAAAATACTACTGCCTCCTCGTCCTTGGAAACTGGCATCACCGGAAACATTACCTTCAAAAACACTGGTATCAATAACCGGTGCCATGGTTTTATCACCACCCGGTTTGTCAGCTATAAACATACCACCACCATAGTAGGCATGATTATCCTTAAAACGACTTTCCGTCATTTCAAAAAAACAGTTGCTGTACATACCACCACCATATGATCTATCGCCATTGTCGATGGCAGTTCTGTTATCTTCAAAGCTGACATGATGCAACGTTAAGTTGAGCATGCCATTATTTTCATTAAAAGCTAACAGACCGGCTCCATGTCCACCACCGAGCATTATCGAACCGTTCTCCAGTTGCATGTATTCCATTGCAAACTCAAAGCTGATGTCATCAGCATGAATATACATCACCCTGCTAGTGCCCAAGCCGTCAAGTTTGGTAGATGGGGCCTCAAAAGTTTTTTGATTCGTGTAGGTACTGTTCCAACTTCCAGAAAGGCTTGTTTTCATACCATCGTTATTTAATGACCCGTATTCATAGGTGTCAGCACCAGTTGCAGAAGCATCATATTCACCTTCCATCAGAAAAATTGTATCTTCAGAGCCATTTGTCCGTGCGAGATCAAGTGCAGCCTGCAGGCCTACAGGGCTTTCAATGCTGCCGTCACCGCCGCCGGCAGGCGAGACATAAATATCAGCGGCCCAGGTAGATGGAGCGGAAAAAAATATTAAAACAAGCCCCCATTGCAAATATTTTCTTTTCCCTGTCTTTTGACTCATCATAGTTCCTCCATATTTTTTTGTTTTCTTCTGAAAGAAGAAAATGTTCCTCCAAAACAAATGCATATGTTTTGATAAAAAAAGCCGAACCACTTTATATTCAAGGCAGCCCGGCTATTTTCTGCAGATCCGTTGCTATCCATTCCTCACTCACGGCAGGTTTGGATTTATCTATTTTTTTTACACTGACAATGACCATTTTTAAAATCTATGACAGCACTCAGCAAAAGTAAATGCAACAGCGTAGCACCGCTGCTAATTCGAGCCAGATCTTTAATCTGCTGACACCGGTAAACGGTAAGGGAAGCCACCACTCATCCTAGTACCCTCCCAAGGGTATAAATATCTTGGTGGCACTTGTAACCTATTCATTTCAAACAACTTTCATGGTTTCTTTTTTATACCCCAAGGGGTACTGAAATAGGGTCTCCACTTAATTCACGACCGCTTTTAGCTACGGAAGTTGCCGGTGGAAAACGATACCAACAAACTATCTGGCCAAACGAGAGACTTCCACACATCTCAAGTTACTCTAAAAATACCATTTAATAACAGCATGATACGCGCCCCCACAAAACCAATTCACCTTGTGTTTATTACCAGAGAAAAAAA
>JAOZQU010000380.1 GCA_029932055.1 Desulfocapsa sp. | reverse complement strand
ACCTCATATCCTTCAGGGTGAGCAAGCGCAACGTCCATTCCAAAACGGGTCATCAGGCCGATAACACCCTGGGGCACAGACAAGGGTTTGCCATAGGATGGTGAATAGGCCCAGGACATGGCAATTTTTTTACCTGCAAGATTTTCAACCCCGCCAAAATGTTTGATGATGTGCAGCATATCAGACATGGATTGGGTAGGGTGGTCGATGTCGCACTGCAGGTTTACAAGGGTGGGGCGCTGTTCTAGCACTCCTTCCTCGTGACCGGCCTGGACAGATTGGGCAACATTGCGCATGTAGGCGTTGCCCTTGCCGATATACATATCATCACGGATACCAATAACATCAGCCATAAAGGAAATCATGTTGGCTGTTTCACGAACTGTTTCACCGTGGGCAATCTGCGATTTTCCTTCATCAAGATCCTGTACTTCAAGGCCAAGGAGATTGCAGGCACTGGTAAAACTGAATCGGGTACGGGTGGAATTATCACGGAACAGAGAAACACCCAGGCCCGAATCAAAGACACGGCTGGAAATATTTTGCTCACGCATGCCACGGAGAATTTCTGCCACGGAAAAGGTGGCACTGATCTCATCGTCTGATTTTTCCCAGGTCAGAAGGAAATCATCATTATACATGTTTTGATAATCAAGGGTGGAAAGATCCCTGATTAATTGTTCAATTCCTAGTTTGTCCATTTTTGTATCTCCTGATATTTAAGGGATTATCTGAGTTCCCTTACCATGGCGAATGGCTTCGCCGATATTTTCGGGGTTAGTGATGATTACTTTCTTGCCGCCCTTTTTTATAAAATCAATGGCAGCTTCTATTTTAGGGGCCATGGAACCTGGTGCAAAATGGCCATCATGGAGATATCTCTCCATTTCTGTCACTGCTACCTGGCCAAGAGGTTTTTCGTCAACAGTACCAAAATTCAGCATAACCTGCTCTATCGCTGTGGAGATAACAAGCAGAGGTGCATTCAAATTGGTGGCCAGAAGAGAGGCAGTCTTGTCTTTATCGATAACAGCATCAACACTAGTGAGACCAATATCGCTTCGGACAACGGGCACCCCGCCTCCTCCGGCAGTAACTACGTGAAAATCATTTTCAAGAAGGGCAACAACAGCCTCTTCTTCTACTATCTTTATGGGAAGGGGAGATGCGACCACTCTACGATAGCCACGATTCGAATCCTGTTTTAATATCCAGTCGGGATGCTGTTCTTTCAGCTTTGGAAGCTGCTCTTCAAGATAGAATTCACCGATTGGTTTATCCGGTACAATAAAACCCGGGTCAGTTGGACTCACTTCAACCTGGGTAACTATGGTCACAGCTTTTGCATCCAGTTTACGGTTTTGCAGCTCATCAGTTAAGGCCTGCTGAATCTGAAGGCCAATCGCCCCTTGGGTATCTGCCACGCAGGAACTCAAGGGGACAATGTGCAGTCCTATCTGGTCACGGGCAATTTCCGACCGCAGCATGATAAAGCCAACCTGCGGTCCGTTGCCATGGGTGATAACTAACTGATAGTCCAGTTCAACAAGGTCAACAAGGTGTTTAATTGTCTCGCAAATTGCATTGTACTGATCTTCTACCGTTTGCTTTTCCCGATGCTTAATAAGGGAATTGCCTCCAATGGCAATAACAGCAAGTTGTTTTTTCACAATCAGTATGGCCTAATTTTTTTCTACGTAAACACTGGGCAGGGCAGCATAAAGAGCAGCACAGCGAACAAGATCAGCCTTCCAGGTCTTCTCGTTTGGTGCGTGTGCTTCAGCTTCCTTACCAGGGCCAAAACCAACCGTTGGAATACCATGCATACCGGTGATCGCCACGCCATTGGTGGAAAAAGTCCACTTGTCGATGCGAGGATCAGTTTTAAAGAGTGATGAATAGGCTGCAGCTGTCGCCTGAACTGCCGGATGATCTTCTGCAACAACCCATGAAGGGAAATAACAGTCGGTGGGGTAGACAAGACCGGTGTAGGCTGGAGTGTCGTATTTGTACATTGTTACTTTTGCATTTGCGGCTTTAGCTGCGGGAAGTTCCGCAATCTGGGATATGGCAAGTTCCTTGTCTTCTCCAACAGTCAGTCGCCTGTCAATGGAGATTGCACAGCCATCGGCCACAGCACAACGCGATGGAGAAGTGTAGAATATCTGGGAAACAGTGAGTGATCCTTTGCCAAGGAAATCATCATCCTTAAGCTCGGTGTGTAATACTTCCAGCTCATTCAAAATTTTTGCCATTTTAAAGATGGCATT
>JAOZQU010000153.1 GCA_029932055.1 Desulfocapsa sp. | reverse complement strand
AGAAGGTTGCCGATTCCTAATATTCCCGCATTTTTAGTTTCTTTTTCCATTTTTTGTTTCCTTAACAAATTCTTGGCAGAGGCTCCCCATGAAGAGGAGTAATAATTCTGGAACCACCTATGCTGGTTCGTAATATAACCTGCCCGGCTTTTCCAGCTTTTAAGCTTCCGATAATCGCAGCATTCCGGCCAACAGAGGTGGACTGCATGAGCCGTAAAGCCTCCGCTGCCTGTTCAGGCGCAACCAACGCAAGGCATTTGCCCTCATTGGCCAGATACAGTGGATCAAGCCCCATGATCTCACATGCTGCCCGTACTTCTGTTTTTACAGGTATTGCCAGATCATCAATTTCCACCGCCAATCCGACAGCAGCAGCAGCAATCTCATTCAATGATGTTGCAACTCCGCCGCGGGTTGGGTCACGAAGGGCGTGAAGAGTACCGGGAGAAAGCTTCTCAAGCAGCAGGGCCACTAATTCATGGAGTGCAGCAGAATCACTGGCCAGATTGCCATCCAGAGTGAGCCCTGCCCGTCTGGTCATGATGGTGATGCCATGATCACCCATGGAACCGGAGAGAAGAATCATATCTCCCTCTTTTGCCATTGTAGAAGAGATCTCCACACCCTCTGCCACAATTCCGATACCTGATGTATTAATAAAAATTTTGTCACACTTATCCTTAGGTACAACCTTGGTATCTCCTGTGACAATTGGTACGCCGGCAGACTTTGAACATTTTGCGATGGACGCAATAATACGTTCAAGATCGTCCAGATCAAGTCCTTCTTCAAGAATAAGACCGAGGCTCAGACAAAGGGGCCGTGCCCCGCGCATGGCAAGATCATTGATGGTTCCATGAACGGCCAGAGTACCAATATCACCTCCGGGAAAGAAAATCGGATCCACCACATAGCTGTCTGTGCTGAAAGCCAGTTTCCCGGGATGATTATCCATTACGGCACTATCTTCGAGTGCAGCAAGAATACTATTATCCAAGTGTTTCAAAAAAATATTGGCAATCAGTTCCTGGCTGGCAATACCACCACTGCCATGATCCAGAAGGATTGTCTTCTTACTCTTGCTATTCATCATACCTATTCAGCATATTTATAAAATGCAGCACATGTCCCTTCGCTTGAAACCATGCAGGGACCAATTGGATTACCGGGAGTGCAGCGTTTCCCAAATAACGGACACTGAGATGGAAGTTCTTTTCCTTTGAGAATTTCACCGCAATGACAGCCTTTTGGCTCTTTTGCAGGCGTCACCTTGATATCGAGTCGTTTCTCCGCATCGAAAAACTCATATTCTTTTCGGATAACCAAACCACTTTCTGGAATCACTCCCAAGCCTCGCCATTCCATATCAACGGGTTCAAAAATTTCATTAACCATCTGCTGTGCCCTTATATTTCCCTGCCAGTGCACAGCACGGATGTATGCATTCTCTACGCAAGCTTCCCCCCTGTCAATCTGTCTGGCCAGCAGAATCAGAGCCTGCAGTATGTCTGCCGGTTCAAAGCCTCCCACCACGCAGGCCAGTCCGTATTGATCAACAAGAGGCTGATAGGCGCAAGCTCCGATGATACTGCTCACATGACCGGGACAAAGGAGTCCATCAATCTGCAGTTCCGGATCATCAAGTAAGGCCAGTAAGGGCGGAGGCATTACCTTATGGGTGGAAAAAACTGCAAAATTATCAACATCACTGTTTTTAGCAGCCATGATGGTAGCTGCAATCCCGGGCGTGGTGGTCTCAAAACCCACGCCAAGAAAAACAATCAGGTCTTCAGGATACTTACGGGCAAGTTCCAGACTATCCATTGGAGAATAGACGATATCCACTCCGGCTCCCTTGGAAGAGGCATGAGCCAGCGAAAGACCAGTGCTTCCCGGAACCCGGAATAAGTCACCGAATAATGCAATTCGGACATTTTTCCTTTCTGCCATGGCCAAAATCGTATCAATATGGGACGCAGAAGTCACGCACACCGGACAACCGGGACCTGAAATCAGTTCTATTCCTTTTGGAAGAAGTGTTCGCAGGCCACTGCGAAAAATAGACATGGTGTGGGTGCCGCAAACCTCCATAATCCGAAACGGTTTGCTTACAGCACTGTGCAGCTCTTCAATGAGAGGTTCAGCCAAGGCCGGGTCCCGAAATTCATCAACATATTTCATAATCTGTTTGGTGATGACTCGATGGTTTCCACCTTCTCTGCCATTTCGCGCATGAGGCGGATATTAGTCTCCGCCTCTTTTGGATCAAGGGTGTGGATGGCAAATCCGGCATGGATGATCAGGTAATCGCCAATATTCGGCCAGCGATCAACAATATCAAGCCGGGTTTCTTTTCGGATTCCGTCAACATCAACCACAGCAATCTGTCCGCTTAAGAAATCATCAGGGCTGCCGTGAATTTCAATCACTTTCATGGGTACGGCCAGACACATGGCGTAAACCTCCAATAACCGCCTGTCCCAGGGAGATTCCACCGTCATTCACCGGAATTTGCTCTCCGGTATAAACTGTAAAATTTTCCTGTTCCAGAAGGATAAAAAGACCTCTTAAGAGAAGCGTATTCTGCATGCAGCCACCAGCCAGCACGACTTGTCTGCATCCTGTTTTTTTACTCAGTTTCCGCAAAAGAATAAAAAGGCTTTGAATAAGACAGAGGTGGAAATCAAGGGCGATGGCGGATGTTTCCCGTTCATTGTCCAGTTGATCAAGCACGTTTTGAACTAACTTACTCTGCTGTACTATCAGACGTTGTTCTGTTGATACTATTTCTGCCTGCGGGTGGCACTTTGCAAGAAGATCGCCTAAAGATTGCTCTCCCATTGCCTGTCTGGCAAGGGATTCCAGCTCCATGGCAGCCTGCCCTTCGTAATCGGCTGTTAAGCAAATTCCAAGAAGAGCTGCGATTCCATCAAATAGACGGCCACAACTTGTAGTGATCGGACAATTAAAGCCCTGTTCCATCATCTGCCACAAAGCTGACTGTTTCTGCTCATCCACCAGATGTAATTTCGGTGCAGTCTGCTTTGCACCAAAAAGCAGAGACAATGCCATGCGCCACGGTTCCTCAGCAGCAGCATCACCACCGGGAAGCAGCATTGAAGACAGGGATCCAATCCGCTTATAGCTGAAACAATCAGCTTCGAGGACTTCCCCGCCCCAGATGGTCTTATCATCACCAAGGCCACTGCCGTCAAGAATCAGGGCCAGCACTTTTCCTTCAATTCCGTGTTCGACCAGTACTGCGGCAGCATGGGCATGATGGTGTTGCACCTTGTACAAAGGCAGGCCCGTTTCTTTAGCATAATGACTACTCAAGTAATCGGGATGGAGATCACAGACAACAGCCTCAGGTTCCACCTGCAGGAGTCTCTTGAAATGATCAATACTTTCCTTGTAAAAATCCAGGGATTCCAGATTAAACAGATCTCCTATATGCTGACTGAGAAAGCCTTCTCTCTCTCGCGTCAGGCAAAAAGTAGATTTGAGGCCTCCGCCACAGGCCAGCATGGATGGCAATTCCATGTGGAGAGGCGTGGGCGTTGGCACATAGCCACGAGCCCGTCTCAACAGTTGAACCCTGTTCCCTGTGATTCTTGCCACAGAATCATCGATGCGGGTGACGATTTCTCTATTATGGAGGAGGAAGCAGTCTGCAACACCCTGAAGACCAGCTATGGCAGCATCGTTTGCTGTAAATATCGGCAAGCCACTTTTGTTACCACTTGTCATAACCAGTGTTCGTGGACAGTCCGCTTGAAAAAAGAGGAGTTGGTGCAATGGTGTATAGGGCAGCATCACCCCGATTTCATCAATCCCTGGCGTGAGAGCTTCAGCAAGGTAAGATTGTTTCCGGGGAAGTAGAACTATGGGATGCTCTGCACCTGTGAGTAATTTTTCCGCTTCTGTGTCGATGTGGCAGAACCAGCGGGCCTCTTCCAGATTGGATGTCATCACAGCAAGAGGTTTGGATTTTCGACCCTTGCGTATGCGGAGTCTTTCCACTGCCTGCTCCGAGCCGGCATCCACCACCAGGTGAAAGCCTCCCAAACCTCTTAAAGCTACTATTTCCCCCTGTTTCAGGGAACAGGCAACTTCTTTCAAAGGGGAAGAAACCCTAAGCAATACACCATGCATATCATGATATGACAACTCCGGCCCACACTCCGCACAAGCATTGGGCTGGGCATGAAACCTACGATTTTCCGGATCTTCATATTCCGCTTTGCAGGCTGAGCAGAGATGAAAATGTCTCATGGAAGTTCCGGGACGATCATAGGGCATGAATTCCACGATGGTAAAGCGAGGCCCGCAGTTGGTGCAGTTAGTGAAGGGATAGCCAAAACGTCTGTTTTGCGGATCCAGGATATCCTGTAGACAGTCACTGCAGAGAGCCACATCCGCCGGAATTATGGCTCTGCAGGTTTCAGATGATACACTTTCCAAAATGGAAAACTCTTTGAAACCTTTAAGCGAAGACTGAGAATGCTGTTGTACAGAAGTGATGCGCGCTAATGGAGGCGATGAAAAACGAAGGCTCTCGATGAAGTCCTGAATAGGTGACAGCTTCCCTTCCGCCTCTATCACAACCCCCTGGTCACTGTTCACGATAGTGCCCGCAATATTACACTGTTTGGCCAAACGATAAACAAAGGGACGGAAACCAACGCCCTGGACAATGCCCCGAACGATGATTTCCTTTCGAAGAACGGGATTAGACATTCTTATGTTTGAACTTTTTCCCGGTAAAAATTGACGAAACAAGTCCTTCCGGTGATTTTAAATCGTTCCAGATAACCAAATATACATGGACAAAGGCGAAAAGAATAAAAAGCCACATCAGCAGATGATGCAGAAATCGGCCTTGCTGCTGGGTACCAAAAATGGTACCTCCCAGGCCCTGCCAGAACCCTGCTTCCGGATACAGCATATAAAAACCACTGACAAGCTGGAAGAGTGCCGCAATAATTATAACAACATACGTCATCCCGGCCAGCACATTATGCCCCAAGCGTTCGTCATGCCTGTCACTGATATAATTATAATACCCCAGTGTTGTGAAAATACTTTTTATATTTCGTGGAGTAACAGGCAAAACATCCCAGATCCGTTCCTGACGATTCCCGAAAATATACAAAAAAAGTCTCACCAGCACCGCAGCAGTAAACAGATAGCCTGCCAGAAAATGGATATATCGCATGGTGGCCATGGGAAAGGCCACACTGCCTTCAAGGGTCGTATTCGTCCATGGAGTATTGATATAGAGTCCGGTCACCACCAGGGTAACAATGGACAACACCAGAGACCAGTGAAACAGGCGGAGCAGGATGCTCCAGACAGTTTTCATTTCATAATTCATGACATCCCCTCGTCAATAAAAGGAATCGCTTCCCTTAGAGTGCTTTTACCTTGCTCATCTCCTGTCCATTTGCATTAACCATGTGGATAGCACAGGCGATACAGGGATCAAAAGAGTGAATCGTACGCAAAACTTCAAGGGGTTTTTCAGCATCCGCCACTGGATTGCCGACAAGAGATGCCTCATATGGGCCGGGTTCGCCTTCCGAATCACGCGGACCTGCATTCCAGGTCGAGGGAACGACACACTGGTAATTTTTAATTTTACCATCCCGAATAACAATCCAATGGGACAGTGCACCGCGTGGAGCCTCATGAATGCCATAACCCCGTTGCTCACCCTGAGGGAAAACCGGTTTATTAAAGATCTCAAGATCTCCCTTACCGATATTGTCCACCAGTAAATCCCAGTGTTTAAGGGCAAGATCACTGAGCATGGACGCACGAACTGCGCGTGCCACATGACGGCCCAGAGTGGAATGCAGCACTTCAGGGCCAACTGTAACACCAGCCACCCTGGAAACGAGCGACAGTGCATTATTAACATTTTCAATAATTGGTTTATGACCCTGGGCATAGCCCACCAGCATCTGGGCTAGAGGCCCGACCTGCATGGGTTTTCCCTGAAAACGCGGGGCCTTGATCCAGGAATATTTTCCATCATCCTGAAAATCCGTGTACTTGGGAACATCATCCTCTTCATAGGGATGTTTAGACCAGTCACCTTCGTACCAGGCATGGGTAATGTTCTCCACAACATTGTCACGGAAATAATCATCATTAAAAGAAGTAATGCCCTTCACTGTACTTAAGTCACCATTCATGATGGTTCCACCGGGCAAATCAAATTCCGTGGCTGCCGTGTTGAGTACCATATCCGGGACAGCCATGTAGTTGGTGACTCCGGCGCCGTAGGGAAGCCAGTCTTTGTACAGAGCACCCACGGCAACCACATCCGGCAGATACACCTGCTGAATGAATCCGCGAACCTCCTGGATCAACTGTTTAACCCAGTACAGCCGTTCCATATTCAGGGCTGAATCACTATCCGGATTTAAAGCTGCGGTCACTCCGCCAACGGAGAGATTTTGAATATGGGGATTCTTGCCGGAAATTATGCCCAGTGCCTGGGTGGCCTTTCTCTGATAATCAAGAGATTCAAGATAATGAGAAACAGCCATCAGGTTCGCTTCAGGCGGCAGAGTCATGGCTGGATGCCCCCAGTAACCATTGGCAAAAGGGCCAAGTTGTCCACTATCCACCAGAGCCTTCACCTTTCCCTGCACAGCAGCAAAACGTTTAGCGCTGTTGCCCGGCCACTCCGAAAGAGAAGAGGCCAAAGCTGCAGTCTTTTTAGGATCGGCTGACAGAGCGGAAACCACGTCCACCCAGTCAAGGGCTGAGAGCACATAAAAATGCACAATATGATCCTGAAGGGCATGGATGGCCATGACAATATTACGGATATACTGGGCATTAATGGGAATCTCAAGATCCAGGGCATTTTCCACAGCCCGTACTGAAGCAAGTGCATGCACCGTAGTACAAACACCACAGATACGCTGGGTAAAGAGCCAGGCATCACGCGGATCCCGACCTTGCAAAATAGTCTCAATCCCGCGCCACATCTGACCTGATGACCAGGCCTTGGTCACCTGTCCTCCATCTACTTCTGCATCTATTCGTAAATGACCCTCAATTCTGGTGATGGGGTCGATTGTAATTCGCTGAGCCACGATATATCTCCCTATAAAAAAATTTCAAACAAAAATCCATACGATTGTTATACCGTTTCTTACGCCTTATCCTTATCTTTGCCTTTCAGCTTCGATTTTCCAATACCCACTGCTGCATGAATAGCAGCACCGGCTGCTGCCACGCCAAGGATCTTTTTCCCGGCGCTGTCGGCATCTGTTATAATGCCGGTTCCAGGAATCTCAACACGAGGTAATCGTTCATAAAAAGGAGTCATAGAATCCCAAAAATTCGGTTCAGTACAGCCAATACAACCGTGACCCACAGATACAGGCCAGACATCCACATCATTAAAGCGTGCTGCCGGACAGTTGGAAAAAGTCTCTGGTCCTTTGCAGCCAACTTTATAGAGGCAATATCCATTTTTATGACCAAAATCACCAAACTCTTCCACAAAACGACCTTCATCAAAATGGGCCCGACGTTCGCAGTGATCGTGAATCCTGCGACCATAAGCAAAGAGAGGACGGCCAAGATTGTCACAGTTGGGAAGACGCTTAAAAGTCAAATAATGAAGCACTGTACCTAAAAAAGTCACAGGATTGGGGGGACACCCTGGAATGTTGACAATGGGAACCCCGGAAAGCAGATCCCCTACACCTTTGGCACCAGTCGGGTTGGGGGCAGCCGCCTGAATTCCGCCATAGGAGGAACAGGTTCCAATTGCAATTACTGCTGCGGCTTTAGGGCCAACGTCTGCCAGAATATCCATGGCTGTACGCCCGGCAATTTTACAAAAATTGCCGTTATCTGCAGTGGGAATTGCCCCTTCAACCACGCAGATGAATTTACCCGCATTCTTTTCCACAGAATCATGCAGACTCTTTTCAGCCTGATGGCCGGATGGAACCATGACAGTTTCATGGTAGTCGAGAGAAATAATATCGAGAATAAGACGACCGAGATCCGGGTGAGAACCTCGAAGCAGACTCTCGGTACACCCTGTACACTCCTGAAAATGGAGCCAGATCACAGGAGGCCGAGGGGCAGATTCGGCCGCTGCCACAAGTTTTGGGATCATGGCCTCCGAAAGGCCGAGCGCAGCAGCAGCAACACTGCAACTTTTGAGAAAGCCGCGCCTGCTTATATTGGGATTCATATCCAAATAACCTGCCTGATCTTCCATCGTCATCTCCTTCAGTTACCCCAAATCATAAATTACAAAAGTCGTTTTTCAATGGTGTGCCTGAGCTGGAAAGGGGGTTGTCTCAACTCAAAAAGGGATTACCACAACATACCACTACCATCTAAGAATAGGCTTACACCGCGCCCTAGGTGTTGTCAAAACAAAAAGAACCTTACAGGTCAGTAGTTCTAGCCTAATCTATCAGTAATATTTACATAAGCAAAAGATGAAACACCCTTATACATTAAACAATCCGA
>JAOZQU010000379.1 GCA_029932055.1 Desulfocapsa sp. | reverse complement strand
AAATTATACTTTTGAAAACCCATGTGATACCATAAAAATACAAAATCAAAATACCGTTCTATTAATGCATTCTTATCAAGGACACAGAATTATGAGGGAAAAAATAGAATCACTCATTGGCAACCTTCTTCATATAGAAGATCTCAGTGTGGAGAAAAAACTCAAGGTGTTGAGTCTGTTCTTTATTTCCATAATCACCATTATGGTTGCTTACACTTCTTTTACTCTCTACCAGCAAAAAAATGATGGACTGAAAATCAATATTGCCGGTCGTCAACGGATGCTGACCCAGAAGTTTACCAAAGAATTTTTTCTTACCCAGCAGCAGCAACAGGCTTCCGGTAACAATTACGATTCTTCTTTGATGACAAAAAGTGCAAAATTGTTTGATCTGTCACTTACTGCCCTGCAGGAGGGAGGAACAACGTACAGGGATCTGGGGATGACAAAACCGGTAAAATTATCACATGCCGGAAATGCAGCAGTGAAAAAGCAACTAATCGATGTGTCTACCCTGTGGCAGCAGCTGCAGGCAAAAATAAAATCAACAGAAGGAACCCTCTGTACTCCTGAATTGATCATGGAAATCAACGGCATCAGTGTCAAAACTCTAGGTGCCATGAATAAAGCAGTTGGAATGCTGGCAGATCAATCAGGAACCAAAGTAAAAACGATGCAGATTATCGAAATCATCTTATGGATTTTTGTAATACTTACATCCCTGCCAATCAGCTTTATTATCATATCCTCCATAACAACTCCCCTTGACAATGTTGTGTCCACTACAGAAAAGATAGCCAAAGGAGATCTGAGAGGATCTGTCGGCGGAATCATAATCAAAAATGAACTGGGCGCGTTACAGACAAATGTGAACACCATGCGTAGTTCACTCAACAAAGTTATTAATTCTGTGCAACAGAACAGCAAACAAATGTCTGTTTCTTCGCAGCATATTTCCACGATATCCTCAGAAATATCCAAGTCAAGTGCCGACGAACAGAAGAGTTCAGAACAGGTACTGCATGCCATAGAATCTTTGCAGCAAATATCAGAAACAGTCAACACACATATTGAGCAAACCATTGCGACTATTGAAACAACCGAGCAAGAGGCAGAGCAAGGTGTCGCTGTGGTCTCTCAGAATATAGAAGAACTTTCCGAAGCAATGACCAGTGTAAACACCACAGCAGAACAGATGGAAGCCCTGAAGCGGGCCACCAGTCAAATACATAAAATCATTGAATCAATTGAAAACATTGCCGATCAAACAAACCTACTTGCGTTAAACGCAACCATTGAGGCTGCACGAGCCGGTGATGCCGGGAAAGGGTTTGCAGTTGTAGCAAATGAAATCAAAGAGCTGGCGAGGCAGACTGCTGGTTCAACAACTGAAATTACCACTCTCATAAACAGCCTTACTGAACAGGTGGATGTATCAGTCTCTTCCATGGAACATGTGGTTAAAAATGTCCGTCATTCCCGAGAACAAACAGAACAGACAGTTCAAGCCTTCGAATTAATGAAGGATGGTGTGGTAAATGCCACTGAAAGCACCGGTCATATTGCTGAGTATAACCAGCAACAGGCAGCCCAGCTCACTCAGCTGCATGACAGGCTGTACGAGCTTTTTGATGTAATGAAACATTCCATGAAGAAATCGCAGGAAACGACTCTGGTTGCCAATGACCTGAACCTTGTTTCCGAGCGGCTCAATGAAAGTTTGAGCGGCTTTGTGGCAGATCCGGAAACCTCTGTTAAGCGATCCATAAAAGATAAACGGAATTCGCCACGTATTGAAAACCGCATTAAAGTCACAGTCGAGGTGGAACAGAATGGTACCTACATCAATGGCGTGACTCAGGATATAAGCATGGGGGGATTGAACCTTAAATGCAATCAGCAGCTTCAGCGTAATAGTAAATTGGATCTTATGGTTCATTTACCGGTTGATAAGCCTGGAGATCAGGAAGAATTACTTGCTGTTGCCGGGCGTATCGTTCAGGAGAAGAAAAAAACAAAATATTACTATTATGGTATTCAATTTGATACATTGGATAACAATCAGAAACAATTACTGCAGAGTGTTTTTAATTTTTTCGGAAAACAACATAGTTATTCCTGATGTTACATAAAAACAAATTATCCAGTTATTTTTATGTAAATATTAAGAAAAATCGTAACTATTCAGGTGATAACTGATAATTTTCTTAACTGCTGTCCTGTAACTGTTTAGGAACGCCCCATATCTGTGCAGGCGCCCCGGAGGAAGTGCCCTTGGGGTGCAGGCTGGA
>JAOZQU010000152.1 GCA_029932055.1 Desulfocapsa sp. | reverse complement strand
ATTTTCCTTTATTTTGAGTCCTTAAAAAGCAATAACCTATTATAAAATCGAACAAACTTTACCATACCAAATTCATTCTATCAAGCAGTGAGAAACGTTGTGATAGCTCCTATGCCTGATCTGTTCCGTCCTAAATCCTGTTTGACTTCTGCCACGCTTCCCTATACTATTCGGATATATACCCAATCCGGTTAATTCCATGGATACTGCGTTTCCCAGGCGAAACATCTACAAGAAAGGGCTTCTATCTTTTTATCATGAATACAAAATGGAAGATAATTCTGTTGGTCATGCTGATTATTATCAGCATCTGTGGTATTTTTATCACCCTCTTCATCATTGACAATCGGGAAAGCCTTAATGATCTTGTTGATGCTGAAATTTTAAGTATCAGAAGCATGGCCAAAACCGTTGAGGAAGAGCGCAGCCGAAGTTACCGTGGTCGAATACAAAGCTTTGTCAATTATAAAAACTTTTCGAAACACGAAAAAGTCATCAGTGCTTTTTCACGACTGGATAGAAAAGAACTGCTGCGTTTGACGACGCCATACTTCAATCTTTTCAAAAAAGAAGACCCCTATTTCGCCACCCTGGCCTTGGTGACTCCGGATAATCGTTGCTTTCTGCGTGTCCATCTTCCGACGATGTTCGGTGACAAAGTAGGATCAATGCGTACTGACATTGTGGATGCAAACAAAAACAAACAGCTGCTTTCCGGGTATATGGTTGCAATACAAGGCATTCAGTATCGTCTTGTGCAGCCGGTTACTTATGAAGATAAACATATTGGGATTGTGCAATTTGGATTAAAGGACACCCTGCTCCTGGATGCTCTCCATAAAAAACTCGATATTCCCGTTGGATTGGTTATCCCAAACAAAAAGTTCTCCTTTGTCACTGATTCAAAGCTCCCCTTTCTTACTGGTAGCACACACACCATTCAATCCAAAAAAATCGGTCTTTTTCAACAAAATATTAACAAAATTGACTGGAGCCTGAGCCAGCAAAAGGTCACTGTAAAAGATAAAACGTATATCATCGCTAATGCCTTGAACCTCCTGAACTACAAGGAGGAAGTAGAGGGATTTCTCGTTGTGGCACTGGACATTTCCCAACAAGTTAACAATCTGCAATCACGTATAATTTTAATTGTTGTTCTCAGCGGGCTGCTGCTTCTGTTTTCCTTTCTTATTCTTTACACCAGTTACGGTTCTTTGGTACAAAAAATCATCACTCTCAATAGATCCCTTGCAAAAAATAATCGTGAGCTTGAAACCAGGGTTCATGAACGTACAATAAAATTAAAAGAAAACGAGAAACGATTACAGACCATCCTGGATCACTCTCCCCTTGGAATCATGATCGCCAGCACCCAGACAATGCAACTCCTCTATGCAAATCCTGCTATCTGTAAAATGCTTGGCTATGACAAAGAAGAACTGAAAAGCATGGGCATTGAATCATTGCATCATCCTGATGATTTTAATTATGTAATCAATGAATTCAAGAGACAGGTGCAAAAAGGAAAAACTCTTGCACCAGATATTCCCTTTCTGCGCAAGGATGGTACAATATTTAAGGCTGATATTATTTCTGCGACCATAGAACTTGATGGTCAAGTCTGTGCAGCCGGCTTTGTGGTGGATCAAACAGAAAGAAAAACCCTGGAGACACAGCTTCGCCGAGCCCAGAAGATGGAAGCCATAGGCATGATGGCTGGTGGCGTAGCCCATGATTTAAACAATATACTCTCAGGCATTATAAATTATCCGGAATTACTGCTTTTGCAGTTACCTGAATCCAGTGACCTGAGAAAGCCCATTGAAGCAATACGGGAATCCGGTAAACGAGCAGCAACTGTAGTATCAGACCTCCTCACTGTTGCCAGGGGTGCTGCAAGTATAAGAGAGCCACATGACATCAATATACTGATTCATGAATATCTGAATTCTCCTGAATGTGAAAAGCTCAAATCTTTACATTCTGATATAGTGTGCACAGAACAGCTTAATGCCAAGCATTCCATCATTTCCTGCTCTCCCGTTCACATCAAAAAAACAGTTATGAATTTGATGACAAACGCAGCAGAAGCCGTTGCCGGAGTTGGAAATATCATTATTTCAACCTGCAACCAACGGATTGAAAAGAGCGGCACAAATCAACACAACCTGGCATCTGGCGAATACGTCGTTCTAACTGTCCACGATAATGGTTCAGGCATTGATGAAAAAGACCTGGAACATATTTTCGAGCCGTTTTATACAAGAAAAGTAATGGGGCAAAGTGGTACAGGCTTAGGCCTTGCAGTTGTCTGGAATACCATGGAAGATCACGGTGGTAAAATCTTCGTTGAAAGCAGTGCTGAGGGTACAATTTTCCAACTCTTTTTTCCAAGAAGTGAAGAAGATCAGATTGTTCAAATCGAGAACAATAAGACAGAGCCACTGACCAGCAACAGTGAGCATATTCTGGTTGTAGATGACGAACCATTGCTGCGAGATATTGCCTGCCAGATCTTGCAATCCTTTGGTTATACTGTTGATTCAGTCAATTCCGGTGAATTGGCCATACAATTTGTGAAAGACAACCCTGTGGACTTGATTCTTTTAGATATGCTGATGGAACCGGGCATGAACGGGCGGCAGACATATGAAGAAATCATTAAACTCTATCCCGGGCAAAAAGCAATCGTCGCCAGTGGCTTTTCTGAGAGTGATGATGTCAAGGCAACTCTTCAATCCGGGGCAAGTGACTTCATAAAAAAACCCTACTCATTGGAGCAACTCGGTCGAGTGGTTAAAAAGGCATTAACAGGCACTAATTAACGATACGGGGTATCCACATTGCGCAAGTAGTTATCTTCGTTGAAAGCATTACCCTGGTTACATCGCTCTGCGGTGTCACCAAATCATCGGCGCTCTGCGCCATAATTCGCAGCGCAGAGCGCTTCAAAATGCGTTACACAGCAGAGCGGTATAACGAGTAACTCTCAGCAAGGTACTATGTGGAGTTCAGCAATAGACCTATTCTCGGACAGCCTCCTAGATTCCCGCTAAAAACATTCGGGAATGACGGAACAAGCAAAATCATGGCAGAGACTGCTGACCTCATCATACCCGAATGTCATTATCTGGCATCCAGTAAATCACCACCAATTTGTGAGAATTTCATCGAAAAACAGTTGAACTCCTTAGAACCCTCCACTGGAAGTGGATTTTTTTATATATCATTCACCGATCCAGCATATTTCCTTTTTCCTGCGCAACTTAAACTCATTCCGAACCTGTTCAGAAACAATCCGTCCAGAAATGATAATTACTATTGACTTCCTAACCCACAGCCTATATCTTGGTTAAGAATTAAACTTATTTAGGATAGTGGCGAATCCGATAGAGGTGTCTTGCTGTTCCCGCGTGCACCTGAATAGTTCTAAAAAATCATTCAACAAGGAGAAGGTACTATGTCAGAAAAAAAATTGACCAATAACGGCGGTGCTCCAGTAAGTGATAATCAAAACGTATTGACTGCCGGGGCACGGGGACCAATGTTGTTACAGGATGTATGGTTTCTGGAGAAACTTGCTCATTTTGACAGGGAGGTCATTCCAGAACGGCGTATGCATGCCAAGGGATCCGGGGCATATGGCACTTTTACTGTTACACACGATATTACTCAGTACAGCAAGGCAAATATTTTTTCAGAGATTGGTAAAAAAACAGAATTATTTTCACGTTTTTCCACTGTCGCCGGTGAACGGGGAGCTGCCGATGCAGAGCGTGATATCCGTGGATTTGCCTTAAAATTTTACACAGAAGAAGGGAACTGGGATCTGGTTGGTAATAATACACCAGTCTTCTTCCTCCGTGATCCCTTAAAATTTCCGGATCTCAATCACGCTGTCAAACGGGATCCTCGTACCAATATGCGCAGTGCAAAAAATAACTGGGATTTCTGGACATCACTTCCAGAAGCACTGCATCAAATCACAATCACCATGAGTGAGCGTGGCATCCCAGCCACCTACAGGCATATGCACGGGTTTGGCAGCCATACCTTCAGCCTCATCAATGGTGACAATGAACGTTTTTGGGTAAAATTCCACTTTCATACACAACAGGGAATTAGAAACCTGACTGACGCAGAAGCAGAGGCGGTTGTCGGCAAATGCCGGGAAAGTCACCAGAGAGATCTTTATGAAAGTATAGAAAAAGGGGATTTCCCACGTTGGACCATGTTTATTCAGGTTATGGCGGAAAAGGAAGCTGCAAACTGCCCCTACAACCCATTTGACCTGACAAAAGTCTGGTATCATGAGGATTATCCCCTTATTGAAGTTGGCATACTGGAACTCAACCGTAACCCGGAAAACTATTTTGCAGAAGTTGAGCAGTCTGCTTTCAATCCCGCCAGTGTTGTACCGGGAATAGGTTTTTCTCCAGACAAAATGCTGCAGGGCCGCCTCTTTTCCTATGGTGATGCCCAGCGCTACCGCCTGGGAGTCAACCATCAGCAAATCCCGGTCAATGCCCCTCGCTGCCCCTTTCACAACTACCATCGTGATGGCTCTATGCGGGTGGACGGCAACCATGGTAGCACCATAGGCTATGAACCGAACAGTTATGGTAAATGGCAGGAGCAACCAGAGTTTAACGAGCCACCGCTCAGTCTCGAAGGTGCGGCCGACCATTGGAACCACCGGGAGGATACCGACTATTTCAGCCAACCGGGAAAACTCTTTCAACTCATGAGTAGTAAGCAGCAGCAACTATTATTTGACAATACAGCCAGAGCCATGGGTGATGCTCCAAAAAAAATCAAGCTGCGGCATATCGGGAATTGCCACAAGGCAGATCCTGCGTACGGCAAAGGGGTAGCCGATGCGCTTGGAATATCAATGGATGAACTCTAAAGAAAAGCAATAAAAATTTATTTATTGAGTAACTCGCTGTAATAGTATTATTGTTACTCGTAACTATTTCATTTACTACAAATGAGGACAGTACAATGACATCATTAAAAAACACACAAACTGAAAAAAACATCCTGACCGCCTTTTGCGGCGAATCCCAGGCTCGTAACCGCTATACCTATTTCGCTTCCAAGGCAAAGAAAGAGGGTTATGTCCAGATTTCCCACATCTTTGAGGAAACAGCCAACCAGGAAAAAGAACATGCCAAGCGATTATTCAAGCTGCTGGAAGGCGGAGAAGTTGAAATATCCGGCACCTTTCCAGCCGGGGAGATCGCGAGCACCCTTGAAAACCTGAAAGAGGCTGCAGGCGGTGAAAACTATGAGCACACCATTATGTACCCGGGATTTGCCGCCACTGCCCGTAAAGAGGGTTTTAATACTATCGCTGTAATATTTGAAGCCATAGCGGTTGCTGAAAAGCAGCACGAAAAACGCTACCTTGATCTGATGGCCAATATTGCAGATAGCCAGGTATTTCAGCGTGATACAGAGGTGACCTGGAAATGCCGTAACTGTGGCTATCTCCATACTGGCAAGGAAGCTCCTGCGGAGTGCCCGGCCTGTGCCCATGCTCAGGCTCATTTCGAGCTTTTGGGGGAAAATTGGTAAAATTTCCAGACAAATATAACAATCAGGGTAAGCATTCGGGTTAGGGCTAAATTAGTGCTAGAACCCATCAATTGTAAATATTTGGATAGTGCCCCAGGTTCGTTCGAGTCGCCTTTCGAACTATATTGAGTCATATGTGAGTAAGGCGAATCGGACGAAGATGGGGTGCTAGTCGAATATTTACCAATGAGGAGAGGAACATGAAAAAATGGGAGTGCACAGTCTGTGGCTATATTCACGAAGGTGAAGAACCGCCGGATAAGTGCCCGGTCTGCGGAGCAGACAAGGATAAATTTATTGAAATAAAATCCCTGAAAAAGAGCGAGGAACAGCCGGTGAAAGGCGCAGGATTTATCCCTGAAAAAATCACCAGCCTTATCCTGAAAAAACATCTGCACCCTATCACTGTACATAGCCCTAACGGAATCATTCCCGTGGCCGTAATTTTCCTTTTCCTGTCCGTATTAGTTCAATCTTCAGGCCTGGAAAACGCAGCCTATTTCAACATGATCGTTGCTTTTCTGAGCATGCCCTTGGTGCTGGTTACCGGGTATGCCACCTGGAAAAAAAAATATAATGGTGCAAAAACGCCTCTGTTTATAATGAAAATCAGTGCTAGCTGTGTTGTTACTGTCCTCCTTTTTGGTCTTATTGTCTGGAAAACAGTACAACCGGATATTCTCACCACCGCCTCTTCAGATCGTTGGCTCTTCCTTCTATGGTCGCTGTTCCTGCTTGCTGCAGTCGGTCTTGCCGGACACCTTGGTGGTAAACTGGTCTTTGACAAAAAGAAATAACACCGGTGATGAACGGTAAGCCGGCACTCCTTTTAGTACCCCCTTAAGGGGTATAAGTACCTTCACCAAATTTTTCTCAAAAAACCCAAAAAAATTTTCTAAGGTACTAAAATTTACAGATGATGAAACTGTCATCAATACAGTCACCCCCTGATAAGGAGATATTTATGCCTGAAGAAGCAGCTGTGGGATGCGCGAGACCCACAGGCGGACCGGTTGGAGAAGAACCGAAAACCACATCAAACAATGAACAAAAAGTAATAACGGAGGAACGTTCCATGATCAAAGTCGGCAAGAAAGCCCCGGATTTTGCAGCTCCGGGATATCAGAAGGGTAAATTTATTAATATTAAACTTTCAGATTATCTGGGAAAATGGGTTTTACTCTGTTTCTATCCAGGTGATTTCACCTTTGTCTGAGCTACGGAAATTTCAGCGGTCGCTGAAAAATATCCCGAGTTCCAGAAACTGGGTGCAGAGGTTCTCTCCATGTCCATAGACTCCATGTTTACCCACAAAATGTGGGACGATGACGAGCTGAGCAAAATGGTGGATGGCGGTGTTCCCTTCCCAATGCTCTCCGATGCCGGCGGCAAAGTCGGCACGGTGTATGGCGTATACGACGAAGATAATGGAGTTGAGGCCCGTGGTCGTTTTATTATTGATCCTGACGGGGTTGTTCAGGGATATGAAGTTCTAACTCCGCCGGTCGGCCGCAACGTGAACGAGACTATCCGCCAGGTACAGGCTTTTCAGCTGGTGCGTGAGGCCAAAGGTGGTGAGGCCACACCTTCCGGATGGCGCCCTGGCAAGGCTACCCTCAAGCCAGGTATCGATCTGGTTGGCAAAGTGTGGAAAGAGTGGAAAACCGAACAGGCCTTTGATTAATTGTAAAAAAGTTGATCCGACAACCGGGTCTGGGCACCATCCCCGACCCGGTTATTAGACTGGCCGATCCTTTGCAACAAGAACTAGATAATCCTCAGCAGTTACCAGATAGTCAACATTCGGGTTGGTTATCAACTCACCACCTCTTCCCTTCTGAATACCCAGTACCGTTGCCTTCTGCTCTCGCTTCATGGCGACCATCACATCAAGAAACTCTTTACCAGCCAATTGGTTCGGAACCGGTACAGCGTAGAGCTCATTACCATGACTGGAACTCAGGAGCTCGGAAACGATACGACTGATACCATGATCCAGGGTGGCAGTGGCCACGAGATGGCTGGAAAGCTCACTGCCAATGATAATCTCATCAGCCTTGGCACGTCGACAATGCTGCTCATTTGCCTTGTCCACCAGTTCCACCACAGTATACACCTCGCCAGCCATACTCTCAATTGTCAGGGTCGAGAGCACCACTTTGGCATCACGGGAAGTGGCATCGATTGTGTCATCTCCCAGTACCACCACGGTTTTGGCCTGAGCCAGATTGGCCTGCGCCAGAGTTTCTTCATTGACCTGCCCTTTAACAAAGAAAAGCAGGGGGTCATCCACTGGCTTTCCCACAACATCAGCAAGCAGAACTATTGGTGAATTTTCTGTTTTACTGTCTGCCCGCAATTCCTTGAGGATAGCGCGGGCCCGATGGTTCCATTCACAAATGATAATATGGTCTGTTAAATCTATTTTGCACATACCGCTGTTCTCCTTCATTTTTTTACTGATCAATAGAGCCGCAAGACTGGCACTGAGCATCCCCAGCACTCCGATACCAAAAAACATAATCACCACGGCAATAACACGCCCACCAAGGGTAACGGGTGATATATCTCCGTACCCCACCGTTGTCAGAGTAACAATAGACCACCAGATTGCGCTGATAAAGGTGAGATCAGGCTCCATGAAAGACATAAGAGCGGCACTGAACAAGACAATGCCCAAAATCACGTAAAACAGTTTGAAAACATTTTCCTGCTGCATAAAACTTATAAGTTTTTGAATGCGTTCTACCATGCTCATATTCTCACTTTGGGGGTAAACCTTTAATTACAGAATCCGAAATTTGTGACAGCGCAAACCATGTCCGGCAAGTTGTGATGATTATACTCTCATCCCTGCGAGGAGTATAGAGAAGTGTTTGAATAGAAGAAGGAAGGAGGATTGAGGCAAGAAAAGTCGAAGGACTATCCCGTTCATAGTTCCCTGCCAACCAAGCATCAGCTTGTTGTTTTCATGGGTACTATGAACGAAATAGC
>JAOZQU010000151.1 GCA_029932055.1 Desulfocapsa sp. | reverse complement strand
GCGATCCAGTGCGTACTCAAGCTTGATAAGCCGCCAGTGACAGCCTTTGATCCAAATGTTTTAGAAGGAACATTTGTTGATGATTTTCCCGTGCTGAAAATCACCTTGAAAAATCGGGCGCAACGTGAGCCTTCCTTCGGCTATGAGTTATTGAAAGATCTTGATCTTGTGAAAATCGAGCTCATGGTGAGTGTGACTGGTGTTAAAAATGTGGTTATTCAGAATGATACAGGCCTGCTTGATCCAACCAAACCTTTCTTTCCCTTTGGGCCCTTGCCCTCTATCGGTTCGGGTTTTTATCTGGGAAGTGTGGAAATCTTTCAGAAACGACTGACCTCACTTTCAGTTAATCTTGCTTGGAAAGATATTCCCGATTCAAATCTAGGAACCCATTACAGCGCTTATGGCCTGAAAGTGACAAATTCAAGCTTTAAGGGGCAGGTAAGTATTCTCTATGACCATGACTGGAAAAATCTGGGAACTCAGAAGGACCTCTTTAAAGCGAATGCAGAGCAGAACCAGACCTTGACCTTCTCCAGCGAATTTAACAGCCTTGCAGATTATGATGCAGAAGTGATCAAGGATGAGTTTCAAGACTACGGACATGACACAAGACGGGGATTTATCCGATTAGAGCTAAAAGCTCCTTCCATGGGCTTTGGTCACAGAATATTCCGTGATTTATACCCGAAAAAGGTTATCAAATATGCCAAAGATCCTACCGATGAAAACGAAGCTTTAATTCCAAAGGAACCTTATACACCGCAGATTGAAGGCCTCTCCCTTGATTATACGGCCTCTGAGTCGATTGATTTTCAGTCAACGCAAGTCACGACCTTTTATCATCTCCATCCCTTTGGGGCGGCACAGGCGAAAGACCCGCTGTCCTGGTTACCAATGTTTGAGACGTCGATTGATGAAAAGGTGGAGGGAAATGAAGGTGAACTTTATATCGGTCTGTCAGGCCTTAAACCGAGACAGACGCTCTCTCTTCTTTTTCAGGTTGCCGAAGGAAGTAGTGATCCGGAACTGAAAAAGGAGGACGTCTACTGGTCTTATCTCAGTAACAATCGTTGGATAAGCTTTGATCAGAGTGAAATTCTTTTCGACAGCACCAAAGGCCTGATCTCTTCGGGTATTATCCAGTTTGATATTCCAACAAAGGCTTCCAATGACAATACGATCCTGCAAAAAAAGCTGTATTGGTTGAGAGCAACAGTGCAGAAAAATTCCGGGGCCATCTGTGACATGATTGATATTCAGGCACAGGCCGTACAGGCCTCTTTTGCAGTCAATGGAAATGATTCAAATTATCTAAAAAAGAGCCTGCCCGCTGATTCGGTCAGCAAATTAAAAGTCAAGGACAGCGCCATCAAATCACTTGGCCAGCCTTTTGCCTCCTGGGGAGGCGCAATGGAAGAAGGGAGCAGTCATTTCTATACCCGTGTCAGCGAAAGACAGCGCCACAAAGGCCGGAGCATTACTCTCTGGGATTATGAAAAAATGGTTCTGGACAAATTCCCCGCAATCTATAAGGCCAAATGCATTAACCACTCCACCTACAACTATGAAATAGGGGCAATGAAAATTGCAGCGTCCGAATTTGCGCCCGGCTTCATTACTGTTATCGTTATCCCTGATCTGACCAATAAGAATTCAATTGACCCTCTGGAACCAAGGGTTAGCCTTACTACCCTGGAGGAGATAAAGACCTTTTTGAGTCGTTTGATCTCCCCCTTTGCCGCAGAGACACTTCAGGTGATCAACCCGCTTTATGAAAAGATCCAGGTAGCGTTTGGTGTCAAATTCCGTACTGGATTCGATCGCGGTTTTTATGAGGGACAACTTAAAGAGGATATCAAAACTTTTCTTTCACCTTGGATATCCCATGAGGGAAAAGAGATCGTTTTTGGCGGAAAGATCCATAAATCCGTGATTATGAATTTTGTTGAAGAACGACACTATGTTGACTTTGTAACAGATTTTAAAATGAATCATGATGTTTCAGGTGATTTTAAGGCCGATGTGGATGAAGCGATTCCGACAACGGCGAGATCGATCCTGGTTTCCCATAAAGAGCACCTTATTAGTGAGGTGAGTTGCACATGACAACGGCACCGTACATTGAAAAGGGGAAGGTTCTCAAGGCTAGTGAAGATTATAGCCTGCTGCGGAAAAAGGGGCTTGAGCATATCGAGAACCTGGGAAGTACCCTCTGGACTGACTACAATGTCCATGATCCGGGTATCACCACGCTTGAGATGCTTTGTTATGCCATTACCGATCTCGGCTACCGGACGAGCTATCCCATCGAAGACATTCTTGCTGATAAAAGTTCAGGCCAGTCGTCGGAACAAAAAAACTTTTTTTCGGCACGCGAGATCCTGACCTGTAATGCGGTTACCCTCAATGATTTCAGAAAAATTCTGATTGATGTGCCTGGTGTAAAAAATGGTTGGCTCAAGATTGCTAATGAGGCGGAGCAGTCCCTTTTTGTCGACTGCAAGAAGAGCAGCCTGACACTGGAGAATAAGAACAAGGTCGAGCCGCTCACGCTTCGGGGGCTCTATGAGGTGATACTCGAATTTGAAAAGGACGCAACTCTGGGGGACCTGAACCTTTATTATCTGACCTTCGACGTGGAGGCTGCCGGAGGCGCTTTCCAGATAGAGGTGCTCCTCCCTCCCTGGCACAACTATTTCGGTAGGCATCAGAAGATTTCCAACATAGAATTGGTCAGCTTGACCGACATTGCACAATCACAAGGCTACAAGGGCAGCCTCCAGGCAACCTTTGAAGATGGAGAGCAACTGACTTTGCCCTTTACAGTCTTCTTAACAGGCTTGAAGACAAGTGAAAACAAACAGGCCATAAAAGATAAGCTGGAGGAAGATAAAGGCATTTTTACTCAGCACAGGGAGATCGTCAACCGCGCCATTGGCATTGGTGATGAGGCCTGCTCGAGGCTCCATGCCAGTCGCAACCTCTGTGAAGACTTTTATCGTTTCAAGGGAATCGAGATCGAGGAGATCGCCATCTGTGCCGATGTTGAGATCACAACCGAAGCAGATATCGGAACAGTGCTTGCTGAAATCTACTATCGGGTATGGCATTTCCTCAGCCCGTCGATCCGCTTTTATACCATCCGGGAACTCCTTGAAAAGGGAAAGAGAATCGATGAAATTTTCGAAGGGCCTGTGCTGGATCATGGTTTTATCGATGATCAGGAACTCACAGTTTCAGAATTCAGAGATTTTATTCATGTGTCGGACATCATTCAGATCATTATGGATGTTGATGGTGTAGTGGCGGTAAAGAGCATCCTGATTACAAATTTTTTCAATGGCCAGCCGCTGACACCAGGGGAAGAGTGGTGCATAAAAATTGGAACGTCGAGGCTGACGAGACTGACCATGGAGCGATCCAAAATTGTTTTTTACAAAGGATTGATCCCCTACGCCGCCAAAATAGAGGAGGTTCAGAAAAAGCTGAAGGAATTAAAAACCCTTGACCGCTACAACCGGCTCTGGAAAGGGGAGTATGATTTAGCCATCCCTGTCGGGCAAAACCAAAACGTGGAGCGCTATCACTCCATTCAAAACGATTACCCTCTCGTCTATGCAATCGGCAAGGACGGCCTGGCTGCATCGGCATCAAAACTGAGAAAGGCCCAAGCCAAACAGCTAAAGGGCTTCCTTCTGTTCTACGAACAGCTGCTGGCCAACTACCTTTCACAGCTGGCCAACATCAAAGAACTTTTTGCCCTGAACCCTGAAAAGGCACGAACCTATTTTACGCAAGTCCTTTTCAAAATTCCCGATATTTCCGAAACAGAAGTACCTGATGTCCCTAACCTGCTAAAAGACTTTATCGACACTCTCGACATTGCTAACCGACCCGATATCGATCTTGATGATGCTTCCACTTACGACACGGAGTGGCAAAACTATCTCAACACAATAAAGAGTGACTTTTCCGAAAAGAGAAAGCTGCCGGATCCGCTCGTTGAGACGCAGTCAATCTATGAGGATCGCAAAAACCGCTTCCTCGATCATCTCATGGCCCGCTTTGGAGAACAGTTTACCGATTACGTTTTGCTCATGTATTCACTTGACAAGAAGAAGGCAGGGAAAGAGCTGATCGAAGATAAACTGACCTTCATTAACGATTATCCGAGAATCAGTTATGAGCGTGGTAAAGCCTTCAATTATAAAGATCCCAATGGACTCTGGTTTACTGATAACGTCAGTGGCCTGCAAAAACGGGCGACGAGACTGTTGGGCATCCGTTCCTACCTGCGCCGTTTTCTTTCACATTGCATTGAAGAGGCCTTTGAAATCTACCAGGAGGTTGATGAAGACAACATTGATAAGTACTGTTTCCGGCTGAAGAATGAAACCGGCGATATCCTGCTCAGTAATTCCACGCACCACCTCAACATGGAGGATGCATACATGGAGATCTATAAGGTCTCTAAATTTGGTGCCGAGAAGGGGAACTATCAGCTGGAGACAAGTATGGATGGCCGTTTTTATTTTAACCTCACTGATGATAGCGGTGAAATTATCGCCAGACGGATTGAATTTTTTGATACCGCGGCGGAGCGTGATGTTGAAATCGATAAGGTCGTGGTCTTTATTAACAGCCATTCGGACTGCGAAGGGTTTCATCTTATCGAACACATTCTGCTCCGTCCGAGAACACCGGGTGACAGGCTTATGAATGTCTGCGTTGATGAGGATTGCAGCGCCTGCTCCGGTTTTATTGATCCCTACTCCTTCCGTGTTACAGCTGTGGTGCCCTACTGGCCCAAACGCTTTTTGAATGAAGATTTTCGCAATTTTTTTGAGGCTACGCTGCGAATGGAGGCCCCTGCCCATGTGCATGTGAAAATATGCTGGGTGACAAAGGAGGCTCTTGAAATTTTTGAGGCATTTTATTTCAAATGGCTGGAAGAAACTTCCAGGGACAGGCCCGATGCGGTGCAGTTGACGGCATATCAGAATGACCTCGTTGTGTCTCTGGGGGCGTTGAGAAGTGTCTACCCTGAAAGCAGACTCTTCGACTGTCGGCTGGAGGAGAAGGAAAATCCGATCTTACTAAATCTTTCAATCTTAGGGACGACTAACACCGGTAAACGGTAAGAAAAGCCGGCACTCATTTCAGTACCCCCTTGAGGGGTATAAGTGCCTTGGTGGTACTTGTAACTTGTTCATTTTAAACCACTCTCCAGTTTGCTTGTTTTTATGACAGGAATTAGGGAGTAAGGCGCTAAGGGGTGACATGAAAGAATGTAAATTTTATCCACAATTTGAACCGAATCAGGTTTTGACAGCAGAGCAGTTAAACGGGCTGACAAACTTTCTGGAACAAGAACATCGACTCACTCGGCAAAAGCTGATTGGCATTGGAATCGTTTGCGGGCTTTCAGTGACGACTGTGATGGGAGTCAAGCCGAAGCTGACCCTCTCAAAAGGATGCGGTATTACCTCAGAAGGCTATCTAATCGCAATCCATGCCTGCACATTGACACGATACCGAAAATATACCGATCCTGTCCGCTACCCACTCTTTCTGGAAGATGATGTTCAGGTGGGGCTCTGGGAGCTTTTGCCTGATGTGGTAGAAGAGGAGAATACCTCAATCACGGATCTGACGGCCAATTTCCTGAAAGATAAAGCCGTGCTGCTCTATCTTGAATGCAGCGATGTTGACCTTGAAACCTGCACGGGGGATGACTGTGACGAAAAGGGCATTCGTCGTGAACTCTGTATAAAAAAGCTGCTGATCAAAAAAAGTGACCTTACGGCAATCATTAAAAATGCCCCCGGTTTTCCTGAAGGAAAGGAAATCAAGGATGTGTTTAACGGACGTTTCGGGTTGCCGGTCCTTCAAATAGGCCGGTTGAACTTGCCGGGTCTGGGGCAGGAGATAAGTTTTGATGATCTTTTTGCTGCCTACGAGGCACTCATTAAATCCTTTCTCAAACCACTCTCCAAAGCATTACAGGAAAGTTATAGTTGTTATGAACTGATCTTAAAAGAGGACTTTGCAAAAGATCCTTTTTCCGAAGATCCTCTTCCGAAGCTCTTCGAAAAGATGGTGGCAGAAAACAAACTGTCCGTTCAGTATTTTTATGATTTTATGAAGGAACTCACTGCCGCCTATGATGAATTTAAAAATGGAGCCTTTGATATCGTGACGGAATGCTGTCCCGAAGAAGGGAGCTTCCCCAAACATTTAATGCTTGGCGAAGCAACGCAGGTAAGCACTTCTGAACCATCGCTATACCGGCATCAGTTCATTTATTCCCCCATTCACAGTGGTCAGGGTGAGCATTTAGAAGCAGTTCAGGCACTTTTTTCAAGGATCGTGCGGTTGATAAGTAATTTTTCTTTTCCCCCGCAAATTGACAGTAGAGATGTCGCAATAACACCCAGCAGTTCTCTTGTCGCACCTTTGGGCCAGCGGGCAATTTCCTATTACTATTTCAGCGGCGCCAGAATCAGGTCAAGCGGAATTTTAGGGAAAGATGAATTTGTTGAAACAGGGAAAGCGTTTTCAAGCCAGTATAGATCTACCCTGCCGGCGATCTGGAACTACGATCTTTCTCGTCGATGCAGAACGGATTTGAATCGTTCCTATCATGCCAGAGAGTATAGCAAAGTTGACCATATAACGGAACCTCTCAACTTCAGCCTTGATGCCCTGCGACATTTTCGCATTGAAGGTCACATTGGTAAAAACTACAGCACTATACTGAAATCACTTAACGATTTGAAAGACAAGTACAACCTTCCGCTCAAAATTATCGGTTTGAAACTAGGGAAGAATTTTGATAACACCGATGGTTCTGCCGCCTGTGCCTTTAAAGATCTTGAAGCCTGCTACCAGAGCATGAGAAGTGAACTTCTTTGTTTTCTGAATAAAGAGATTGCTTATTTTTCAGCACTCAAGCTGGGCTCAAAAAAACCAAGCTATGAGCCGGGGAACACGGGTGTTGCTGGAATACTCGTTGATTTGGCAAAAAGGGGTTACAAAAAAGCAGAGATCATTATTCTCGACAGTGCTTTTGGTTACGCCGTTGCTAGAGCAACTCCCGATACAGAGGGAAAGTTTTCCTTTTCCGGGATGAGGTCGGGAAATTACTATATGGCTGTCAATATCGACGGCGCAGAAGTGATAAAAGAAGTTATTCAGGTTAAGGAAAATCAGGTTTTAAACAGTCAGGTTGCTTTTGAAATAAAAGAAGTCACCGTGAAGGAAAAGGCTACCGCACCAGCATATCAGCTGAAAAAAAGCACTGGAGAGGCAGCTGAAGAGGCGGTGAAGTATATGCTGGCAGTTGAATCCAAAGTATTTTCTGCCCCCCTTATAAATATAAACGCAATCTCAGAAGGAAAGGGCACAAAAATCACTTATCTTCCATTGAGGGAAACGGGTTCGAAGAATACCATCGGCGATTTCATTTTTGAACTGGAGCAATCGGGGAAAAAGGGGAATGAGCTGGAATTTGCCTATGAATATTTCAGGGAGCATCCCTATTTCGAAAGGATAGATGTTGCCGACAATTTTGCCAGAGATATCTATTATCCCGTCAGTCTTATCAGCGCAATGAATGCGCTTATTGATGTTCTTCCGAAAACGATAAAAAACGTCAATGTTAAAATAATTTCAAGCCGCCTGAAGATGTTATCCGATGTGGCAACGGCCTTCAGGGAGCAGATCCTCGATAATTTGAATGATCCCGATTACAGACCAACGGGAAAGGAGCAGGAAACAATAACGCATCTTGGACAGCTGGTAAACCTATGTCTGCTGGAAAGACTCAAATCGCTGCGTGAGACCTATGAGCAGCGGGTGGAAGAGATCAAACAGCTTAATCTCCTTGGAAATTATATCCTGAAGCACTCCGGGGCAGAACATATTGCCGGTGTTGAAAAGGGAGGCACCTTTATCCTTGTCTATGATGATGAACAGAGGGTTGTAGCTGACTTTGCCCTCCCTTACATCTGCTGTTCCGACTGTTCGCCCATTACGACCGTCTGCAGCACAACGACGGTCATTTTTAAACTGCCGAAGGAGACCTTCTGCAGTGATGACGAGACTGAGTACCGTTTTATTCTCAGTCCGCCGGGAGGTGTGGTCGCGGGTCAGGGAGTCCGTCGAGATGACGCGACGGGAGATTACTACTTCAAATCAGCCGGTGAGGATCTCCCAGTAGGGGAGGCGTTCTTCACCTATGAAATCAATGATGAAATCCATGAACTGCTCATTGAGATAATTGGATTAACAGCCGGAATTAAAATTGAATTAATCAATGTTAGTCCTGTTGCCGGGGTGGCGACCGTTAAATTTACCGGCAGTCCCGATGATGCCGACAGTTATCAGTGGGATTTTGGTGACGGCAGTGACGGCTCTGCAGAGATGGCCCCTGAACATATCTATACATTGACAGATACAGAACAAACAATAGATGCCATTCTGACAGTCAAGAAGGGTATCTGCCCGTCGACACATACGGAGATACTGACTTTGCCGGCGACAGAAGAGATCACCATCGATGTGACACCGACGACATTCTGTAAAGACGATAATAAGCTTTACAGCATTATCGTAAATCCCGCCGGTGGAATGGTTACCGGTGCAGGTTTTTTCGAAAACGATGGCCAACTCTTC
>JAOZQU010000150.1 GCA_029932055.1 Desulfocapsa sp. | reverse complement strand
CCTCATGAAAAAGAAAGCAGAGCATGCTGGCTGTCCATCACAGCAGTTGCTCCGTGCGGCAGGGGCAGATTGTCGGCTCCATGCCCAATTGGAAAATTTCCCCACAGTGGTATCTGTGTTGATTCTGTCAGTTCAAGCATTCGTGTCCATATCTCTTCATGGAAACGGATGGATTCTAAACGATCCTGGTCAAGCGAAAGAGAAAAATCCCCAAGGATAATGCCACTGGGCTGGCCCAGTTTGCCACAGTGAGCAAGTTGGGTCAGCATCCGGTCAAGACGGTAAAGGGGTTCGCCAATATCTTCGAGAAACAGGATGGAGTTACTCCAATCCAGGTCCAAAGGAGTTGCAAGGAGACTTACAAGACTGCTCAGGTTACCACCAATAAGTGTTCCACTTACAGGATCTTCACCTCGCAGTATCTCAATTTTTTTATCTTGAACCGGAACGTTCCATTTGCCGGTAAGGCTTGCGTACAAGCGCTCTATGCTTTCCCGACTGGAAGTAGAAAGTGTTGTGAGCATTGGCCCGTGCAGGCTGATCATGTTGTTTATCTGGAAAAGAGCCTGATGTAATATGCTAATGTCTGAAAAGCCAATTAACAGCTTTTTGTCCTTTTGCCTGAGAAGTTCATCCCTGTCCAGAAAAGGGAGCATCCGCAGGCAGCCAAATCCTCCTCGCAAGGCCATGATAGCGGAAATTTCAGGGTCGCACCACATTCGGTGAAATTCCAGAGCTCGATTGGCGTCACTGTCAGCAAGATAGCCGGTACCAGGCCAGAGTTGACGAGGGAGTTTGACCTCAAAACCCATCTCTTTGAGTATTGCCACCCCCTGCTCAAGAGTGGACAAATCATGAAGCTGACCGCCTGGGGCAATAATGCCGATACAATCTCCAGTTTTTAACAAAGGCGGTATGAATGGCGTCGGCATGGTATCAGTTTTTATGATAAAGAAGGTGGAGGCCGCTCAGGGTCAGCATGGGATTCACTTCCTCTATGACCTTGCTATAAGGTGCAATGAGATGAGCCATGCCACCAGTAGCAAGCACACGTAATGGCTCTCCATGCGGGCAAAGCTCACCACGGATTTTTTCACTGAGTCCGTCAACAAGCGCACCGTAACCATAAAGAATTCCGCTTTTCATGGCCTGGACGGTATTGCGTCCTATGATTCCATCAGGAGGCGTGGAGACATCGATGCGAGGCAGTTTTGCCGCGCGGGTGGAAAGGGCATCCAGTGATATTGCAATCCCGGGAAGAATTGTGCCGCCTAGATATTCACATTTTGCGGAAACACAGTCAAAGGTTATGGCGGTTCCAAAATCAATGATGATCAGGTTCTGTTTATATTGTTCCCAGGCTGCCACAGCGTTTACTAATCTGTCTGCCCCTACTTCTTCAGGGTAGTCGGTGGCAATGCTGATGATATGAGAGATTGTTTCGGAAGAAACCACAAAAAGAGGTTTTTCCAGATTTTCGGAAAAATATTTTTTACAACAGGAAACCCACGCGGCTTCAAGAGTTGGAACAACGCTTGCCAGGATAATCCCGCTGATCTTTGTCTTATCAATTCCTGCCATGGAAAAAAGAGCATGGTAGCGGATGGCCAATTCGTCGTCAGTCCTTTCCCAATCGGACTTCAGGCGCCATTGGCCGATCAGTTCATCACCTTCAAAAAGACCGGCTACAGTATGTGAATTTCCGACATCTATGGTGAAAAGCATGGGGTTTCCTTTTGCGTAACATTGCTTTTGTCTTGTGAAACAGCCACTTTCCCTGCTAAACTTAAACTGACTGCATAAAATAACCTGATTACCACTGAAGCTCAGCTCAGGTGATTTTTGGTGGGCTGTGCTCACCTTGAAAAGCTGAGTATTGGTGGTAATCAGGTAAAATAATGCAACTGGTTTAGCAAATACTATAAAAATAAAAAGCAGAGAAAGCAATGTCTGATACTATAGTTGTCTTCACAATATTTGCACAGAAAACAGAGGCTCAGGAGATGGGGATGCTCCTGCTCAAAAAACGTTTAATTGCCTGTGCTCAAGTAAGCGGTCCCATAGACAGTTTTTACTGGTGGAAAGGGAAGATTGAACACGCAGAAGAGTATAAGCTTGTGATGAAAAGCAGATCATCACTTTGGCAGGAACTGGAGAAGGAAATTCGTTTGTTTCATCCTTATGATGTTCCGGAAATACTGGCAGTTCCAGCCACCGAAGTGAGTAAAGATTTTGAGCAATGGCTGCTTGAGGAGTTGCAGAAATGAGTGAAAAGAGTGAAAAGAATGAAAAAAAAACATATGGCCGCAGGAAACGAGGAAAATATGTTTGCCACTGCTGTAAGAAAGAACTGCCATACTGCCTCAATTGTCCCTGCGGATTCATGATCTGCGAAGAGTGCTTTAAGGAAAACCTGTGGGGCATTTCCAATGGACCTACCTGGATTTGTCCAGATTGTGAACGTATTCGCATGACTTATTAAGTGAACAAAGGATGTCCAGCAATAGCCAGGAATTTCTCAGCCGTTGTCTTTTGTTTGATATTGAAACAAATGAGAACGGGGATATCTATGCCCTGGGTGCCTCCTTTAACAGTAAAAAATTCAACACCCTCCATGGCAAGAAAGTTACGCAGCAGCAACTGGCAGAGTTGGACGAGTTTGGCAGCAATGCTGAGTTCATTGTCGGTCATAACGTCCTGGCCCATGACATTCCCTGTCTCCTGAAAAGAGACAGTTCACTGGCAATGCTGCAAAAGCCTGTTGTCGACACCCTGTATCTCTCTCCATTAGCCTTTCCTGAAAATCCTTATCATCGATTAGTAAAAGACTACAAGATCGTCAGGGATAGTATCAATAATCCTGCAGAAGATGCGCTGCTTGCCGGTAAAATTTTTAGTGAACAGTGGGATGCCTTTTCACAACTGCTGGAGAAAGGGTCTGATGCCCCATTGCTGTACAGAAGTTTTTTCTGCAAAGATGACAAATTTGTTGGAACATCCGAGGCTCTTGGGGCAATGGGAGTGTCTCTTGTTGAAGATGACGAAATGTATGAAGTCTTTTCCTGGCTCATTCAAAAAAAAGTTTGCACGGACGCCATGGAAAGAATTGTCGATCAGCTGGCTGATCAACGGATAGAACACCCACCACTTGCCTATGTCACTGCCTGGCTGACAGTTGCCGGCAGTAATTCAGTCCTGCCTCCCTGGGTTCGTCACCATTTCCCTGTAGTACCCGCTCTTATCCACCAGTTGCGGGAGCAGCCCTGCAATAAGTCCCAATGCACCTACTGCAGTAAAAACCATAATTCTCAGTATTTTCTGCGAAATTATTTTGGCTTTGATGATTTTCGCTCACAACCTGCAACTGATGACGGTCAGAGTCTTCAAGAGGAAATTGTTGCAGCCGCTGCCCGCAATTCTACTCTCTTTGCCACATTGCCAACCGGCGGAGGAAAATCCCTTTGCTATCAGCTGCCGGCCCTGATGCGTTATCATCGGTGTAATGCTTTGACCATAGTTGTTTCGCCCTTGCAGGCCTTGATGAAAGACCAGGTGGACAACTTCACAAAACAGACAGGCACTACTCTGGCCACGGCCATAAACGGTATGCTGAGTATGCCGGAAAGAGGGGAGGTTATGGACGGGGTCAGGCTGGGTGATGTTGGGATTCTTTATGTTTCGCCTGAGCAGCTGCGTAACAGATCTTTTGTCCAAACCATCAGTCAGCGAGAGATAGGTGCCTGGGTCTTTGATGAAGCGCATTGTCTGTCAAAGTGGGGCCATGATTTTCGCCCTGATTATCTCTACTCCATTCGTTTCATACGAGAATTTGCTCAAAAGGAAAAAACTAAAATCCCACCGGTACAGTGTTTCACTGCCACGGCCAAGAAAGATGTGCAATCCGAGATAATCGATATTATTCAACGGGAACTCGGTCTACGTGTTCTTCTCTTTACAGGAGGACATGAACGACACAATTTGCACTACGAAGTATGGCCGGTGGATAGGTATGAAAAAAATCAAACTATCCTGACCTTGCTTAAAGCTCGATATGATGGAAAAGGCAGTGTCATTATATACTGTGCCACCCGTAAGAATACAGAAAATCTGGCTGAATTCCTGGCCAATGAAGGGTATGGAGCAGAGGCTTTCCACGCCGGTCTTGAACCCTTTACAAAAAAACGTATCCAGAACGAGTTCCTTGCTGGAGAAAACCCTATCATCTGTGCCACCAACGCCTTTGGCATGGGTATTGACAAGGATGATGTCAGGCTGGTTATCCATGCTGATATACCAGGCTCCCTGGAAAACTATCTCCAGGAGGCCGGCCGTGCAGGACGCGACCGCAATGAGGCAGAGTGTATCCTGATCTTTACGGAACAGGACGTTGAGGGGCAGTTTCGCATGAGCAGTCACTCACGTTTGACCCAAAGAGAAATTGCCCAGATCCTGCGCGGCCTGCGTCACTCTGCCAAAGAAGATGGTAAGGTAGTATTGACTGCCGGAGAAATTCTCAGGCTGGCTGTAGTTGATATAGACGACGATGACTATGTTCATGATAGAGATACCAGGGTTAAAACTGCAGTTTCCTGGCTGGAGAAGAGCGGCTTTCTACACCGGAATGAAAACGATACCAAAGTATTCCAGGGCAAACCCCTTGTCCCTAACCTTGAACAAGCCAGAGAGAAAATTGAGACACTCGGGCTTTCAAAAAGACAACAGAGGCGCTGGCTGGCTATTTTGGCTGCTCTGATGGAAAGCCCTCCCAGCCAAGGATTCAGCGCCGACGACCTGGCCTACCTGTCCCCCTTTGCCACCACAGCTGGTGATCCTGAAAGTGAGACTGAAACCCAGCGGGTATTTCGTACCCTGGAGGACATGGCGGAACAGGGACTGCTTTCCAAAGAGACCGTTCTCTCTGCTTATGTCCGGTATAAGGTGAAAGAGAGTTCTGAAAAATTGCTCAAACGTTTTTGTCAGGTGGAGAAAGATTTTTTGAAAATACTTCAGGAGACCTCACCTGATGCAGATACTGAGAAAAATCTGGTGATAGATTTAAGGCAGGTCAACCAGCACCTTATTGATATGGGCCATGAGTATAGCACACCAGCTAGTCTCAGTTTAGTCCTTCGTGGCCTGAGTCGTGATGGAAAGGGCTTGGCCGGCCAGAAGGGCAGCGTCAGTATTAGATCCAGAGGGAGTAATATTTTTTCCATCATGCTGCATCGTGACTGGGAATCTTTACAGAAGACTGTCGCTATCAGGCAGCGGGCAGCCCATGTGGCTCTGCAGATTATACAAGCCTCACTGAAAAACACGGTTCCTGCCAGTGCCTCTCTTCTGGTTGAATTTACCCTTGAAAAAATCATCGGGGGATTAAAAAATGATCTGGTTCTCTATTCTTCACTTAAAGATCCGCTGGCTTTGGCTGAGAGGGCTCTGACCTTCATGCATGAACAGGGAGTGATTGAACTGCAGCAGGGACTTGCTGTGTTCAGGCAGGCCATGACCATCACCATCAATCCTGATGCCAAGGGCCAACAATACACAAAGGCTAATTTTGAGCCATTGAAAACCCATTACTCTGAAAAAAATTTTCAGGTTCATGTGATAAACGAGTATGCCCGTTGCGCAATACAAAAAATCAGCGTGGCCATGAATCTGGTGCAGTCATATTTCAACGATGAAAAAGCAGAATTTGTAAAACGTTTTTTCCCCGGTAAGGAGAAGTTGCTGGACAGGGCTACCAGTGAGCAATCATATCAGCGTATAGTTGAGGATTTGAATAATCAAGCACAGGAAACAATTGTCTCAACAGCAACAGACAACAACATCCTGATCATGGCCGGTCCAGGGGCTGGTAAAACCAGAACCGTTGCCCATCGAGTAGCATATTTGCTCAGAGTCAAGAGGGTTCGGCCAGAGGCTATTCTGGTGCTATGCTTCAATCGCAGCGCAGCGATAAGTCTTCGTCGGAGACTTCGAGATCTTGTGGGGAAGGATATGGCCTGGGTCACGACTTTAACCTTTCATGGCCTTGCCCTGAGATTGACAGGCAGGTCTCTGGTCAGGCAAACGGTTGGAATAGCCAGGGAGGACATTGATTTCTCCCGAGTTATCCAGGATGCCATTGCCTTGCTCAAGGGCGAGTCTGATATTCTCGGCTTTGCAGATGCACAGCCAAGGGATGCGCTGATGTCCAGATTCAGCCATATTCTGGTGGATGAGTACCAAGATATTGACGAGGAGCAGTATGAGCTGGTCTCATTGCTGGCAGGCCGAACGGTAGATGACAAAGAACAGAAACTGACCATTCTTGCTGTTGGTGATGATGACCAGAATATTTATCGCTTCCGAGGTGCAAATGTTGATTTTATTCGACGTTTCAAGACGGATTACAAGGCCAACATCCATTATCTGACCGAGAACTATAGATCCACTGCAAATATAATCGCTGCTGCCAATGCCCTCATTGTTCACAATCAAGACAGAATGAAGACAGAGCATCCTATTCAAATCAACAGATCCAGAGCCACCCTGCCACCTGGTGGAAACTGGCAACTGAGTGATGGGATAGGGCAAGGCAGAGTACAGTGCCTCAGGGTGACGGACAAAACCACACAGGCCCTTGTTCTGTTGGAAGAACTGCAGCGTCTCCAGAGCCTGAGCAGTGATTTTGATTTGAATAACTGTGCAATACTGGCAAGGGAATGGCAGGAATTGGATATTATTCGTTCGGTTTTTGAGGCAGAGGGGATATCGGTAAGCCTTAATTGGGGGAGGAGCGCATTCCCAAGTCTTAGTCGTATCAGAGAGAATGCCGACCTGCTGAGTTTTCTTCATAACTACAACTCAGAACAGATTACAGCAAAAGCACTGCTCAGGCTTCTGCCCGAGAAAGGATCAGGAGAAAATATCTGGCAGGCTAATCTGCGAGCCCTGATTAATGAGTGGGCGGACGAGACTGGCAATACACCACAAGCAGTGGGGCGGGTGGAAAATTACTTCTATGAAACTCTGGCTGATCAGCATCGTGCGAGAAATCTTGAGAATGGCATTTTTCTTTCCACTATCCACTCAATAAAGGGCATGGAGTTTGACCATGTCTTTGTACTCGACGGTAATTGGCAAAAGAAAAGTGGTCAGGAAATGGAAGAAGAGCGGAGGCTCTACTATGTGGCCATGTCCAGAGCCCGGGAAACCCTGCAACTTTTTGTAATCAACAACTCTCATAATCCTCATGTCCAGGTACTTGCCGGTGACTTTCTGCTTTCAAGAAAAATTACACCATCTCACAGGGTTCCGCAGTTGCTTGCCCGTTATGAGTTCTTAGGCATGAAAGAACTTTTTATTGACTTTGCCGGTGTAAAAAAAGAAGACCATCCAATCTGCAGGGCAATCAGGGAGCTGCAAGCAGGTGAACAGCTGACTGCCAGCCAGGGAAATACTTTTCTGTACCTCCATAATCATGCAGGAATTCCGGTGGCCCGTCTTTCGAAAAAGGCCCAGACAATATGGCAGAATCGCATAAATACGATTAAAGAAATAAAGGTTATTGCCCTGGTCAGGCGCTACAAAGAGGACATCAAAGATCAGGAATTTATGAATAGATGTCAATGCGATACCTGGGAGGTGCCTATCGTTGAGTTGAGCTGTGTGCCGTAATAATAGAAAACATACAGCAACGAAGCAGATGAAGAGTTTTCACCCTTAAGGGTATAAATACAACGCCATTAAGATTTAGAGATAGAATGGGGGTAGAAAATGCTTGAACCGGCCTTTTTTGACGTGTCCCTGGTTTTGTAGGATAGAAGACCATCTACGACCTTGTTCTGGTGATAATCAATACAAATTCCTGGAAGTTTTCCAAGAACCTGCATTCCGCTTTTAATGAGAAAACTGACGGCCAACCTGTTGTTAACAGGCGTTAAACCAAGCAGGACATCAAGCAAATAGTCTCCATTTGCATTTTTTCTTTCCAAAATATATTCGATACAAAACTGACTAATCTTTAAAGATTTTCTTCCCCAGAAATTTCTAAAAAAACAGTAATTAATAAAAGAAGATTTCTGGTTGAATTCAGCCAACCAGAAAAAACCAACTTCTTCTTCCCCTGCTTTTACAAAAAAAACTGAATGTTGTTTTTGTTTAATAAAAGCTATGAATTCTTTATTATTATTTATTTTTTTATCAAAATAAATCTTATGGAGTGTCCCCTCAACGGCAATTCTAAAGAATACCTCCTTCAGGTATGTGTCTGGGAAATTAACTTTCTTATTTTCTATATTAGTGTAGGGAGTTATGGATAATTCCTGAGTGTGCTTATGTCCGCTTTTTGTCATCTATCAGCTCTGGTTTAGTTCTGTTTCTAATTTTTTCCTAAAGTCAGTTTTTGTTCAGTTCTTGTCGTAATTTTGATATTATTATATTGGATGGTCTCATATTTAATATAATGACAACACTTGGTAACAAGTCAAGGCAACATTGTGCTTAGGAGAAAAAACATTCGGGCCCAGGAGCCGGTTCGAGCCACCCACTCCCCCCCCCAACCATTTGTTATTTTAAGATAAAATGCAGCTTATTGATGATGCCGCTTTTGTCATTGCTACCCGCTATGCACGGTCCAACGTGGTTACGGCCTCTATTGAGCGAATCGATTTTCATCGGCCCGTCCATGTAGGCGACTTACTGACCCTCA